>DASUUD010000025.1:0-2885 GCA_036374255.1 Solirubrobacterales bacterium
GGACGTGCTCGAGCCATTCGTCGGAGCCACGCAGGGAGGGGACGGGCAGCGGCCCAGGCCGGCGAAGCCCAAACCGCCCGAGCCTTCGCCGGTCGACGTCGACCCCGAGGATCTTCCACCCTCTCGCACCTGAGCCGGAGCCCTGAGCGCCCCCGAGATCCGCATCGACCAGCTCACCGGGCTGCGGACGATCCTCGCGCCCGGGCGGGCGGAGCGCCCGGAAGGCTTTCACCCGGCGCGCAGCGAGTCCAAGGGGCCCGAGTCGTGCCCCTTCTGCGAGGGGCACGAGGCGGAGACCCCGCCGGAGGTCTACGCGGTGCGGCCGGGGGGCGGGGAGGCTGACACTCCGGGCTGGACGAGCCGGGTCGTGCCCAACCTGTATCCGGCCCTCGAGGACCCGTCGCGCGGTTCCTTTGTCAGAGATCGTGAGACAAAGGAACCACGCGAGCGGGGGGTGGCGGAGGGTGGCGCCCCCGGAGCGGCGGGGTCGGGAGGCACCGCGGGTGGAGGCGGCGCCTTCGCCGGGGCGGGCGACCCGCTGCTCGCCTCGCGCCGGGCCGGCGAGGCGGACCTGTTCGCGAGCCGGCCGGCGAGCGGCGCCCACGAGGTGATCGTGCACACCCCTGAGCACCTCACCGCGATGGCCGAGCTGAGCGAAGAGCGCTTCGCGGGGGCGGTCGACACCTGGCGCGAGCGGATGCGCGCCCAGTCCGACTCGGCCTACGTGCAGCTCGTCGTCAACGAGGGGGCCGGCGCCGGCGCCTCGCTTCCCCACACCCACGCGCAGCTCTACGCGCTTCCCTTCGTGCCGATGGCGGTGGCGCGGGAGCGCGAGCGGTTCGGCGCCTACCGCGAACGAACCGGTGGCAGCGGCCTGCTCAGCGACATCCTGGTCGAGGAGGTGCGGCGGCGGGAGAGGCTGGTCGCGATCGATGAGGAGGCTGCGCTGATCTGCCCCTGGGCCTCCCGATCCCCGTTCGAGCTGCGCGTCCTGCCGAGGCGCGAGTCGGACCGCTTCGAGGAGGACACCGCGGGGGCGGCGATGCTCCGCACCGCGCTGCGGCTGCTGGCCGGTCGCTTCGACGGCCCCCCGGAGCTGAACCTCTGGGTGCGCACCGCTCCCAGCGGCGCGGAGCACTTCCACTGGCACATCGACATCGTCCCGCGGCTATCGATCCGCGCCGCCTTCGAGCTGGGGACGGCAGTCGACATCAACGTCTATCCGCCGGAGCGGGCGGCGGCCGACCTTCGCGAGCTGCTCGACTGACCTGCGGGCGGTCGCCGGCGCCGGGCTTTGGCAGGCGGGCGCGTCCGGGTAGGGTCCGTCGACGATGGCGCCCAATCCGAGACCGATCCCCCGCTTCATCGCCGACTCGACCCAGGAGGGGATCCCCCACGGGCGCTTCGCCGAGCGGCTCGGGGAGGAGTTCGGGCGCGCCTGTGAGGCGATCGAGGACCTGCCGGAGGGGGTTGAGGTCCCCGATCAGCTCGACTGGTTCCCCGAGCGCGCCTGGGGCGGTCGGGTGTGGGTGCCCTGCACGGCGCGCGCCGAGGGCCCGGAGGGTGCGCTCGAGCTGTTCGGCCACGTTTCCTACGTCCAGCCGCCGGAGGGCGATCCGTCGGACTTCCGCGCCAAGGCTGACTTCACCGACGTGCTGGCCGAGGACAATCCCGGCTGGCGGATCGATCTAAACGACGACGTGATCGGCCGCTGGCGGGGGGAGAACGGCCGCGCCGGCGCCGTCACCCTCGTCTGGGGCCGCCCCCTCGTCCGCGGCGCTGTCGCCGCCACCGCCGAGCTCGAGATGGAGACGGTCGATCAGGAGGCGATCTCGAACGAGCGCTTCACGCTGATCGCCCTCGACGCCCTGGAGGGCTACGGCGACGACGTCTTCCTCCAGGTGAGGATCTGGAGCCGCCGGGGTCAGGAGCTGGCTTCGGAGAGCCTCTACGCATGAGACGGCGCACCATCCGGGAGCTGCTGGCGCCGGAGACCGGCCTCGCCTTCGAGGCGATGCGGGCGCTCCGTGACCGGCTCCCCGACCGCGAGTCCTTCGCCCGGCAGGTCGACGAGCTGCAGCGTCCGGAGGGCTACCGGCTGGTCGGGGCGTTCGAGGAGGACGAGGAGGACGCCGTCGCGGTGGCGGGCTTTCGCGCCGGCCACAGCATCGCCTGGGGTCACTACCTATATGTGGACGACCTCTCCACCAGGCCGGATGCGCGACGCCGCGGCCACGCCCGCGCCCTGCTCGACTGGCTTCAGGAGGAGGCTCGCCGGCTCGGCTGCGACCAGCTCCACCTCGACTCCGGCGTCGGCCTGGACCGCGCCGACGCCCACCGCCTCTACCTGAACGCGGGCTACGTGATCGCCTCGCACCACTTCGCGCAAAGGGTCGGCTGAGCCCGCTCGAGAGGCTCTACGATGGCCGCTGAGCCCCGATAGCTCAGCTGGATAGAGCGACTCCCTCCTAAGGAGTAGGCCCCAGGTTCGAATCCTGGTCGGGGCGTAGCGCCGCGAGGTGTGGCGGCAGGGAATCGAGGTCCCTGTATCGGCGCGGCACAACCAGCCCGGGGACCCGGAGAGAAATGGTCGCCCGGAACCGGTTTGTGCCTCGGCGCCGAGTTCCCAGGGGAGGAAGACAGCGCCGTAGTACCCCATGCCCGGCGACCAGGAGAGGTCCGCCTAGGGGGCCGGGGCGCGCCTGTGATGGGAGAGACTCCCAACCGGGCACGTCGAGCCATGACGATTGTGGCCTACCGACTCAGTTCTGCATGCCCTCGAACCTGCACCTTTGGGGGTCGGCACGCGGCTAGGGTTTCGCTCACCTCCTCCTCACCCTGCATTTGCGCACGATGACGCTCGAGATGTCGCGGCCGTCGGTGAA
>DASUUD010000026.1:0-19463 GCA_036374255.1 Solirubrobacterales bacterium
TGGTGCCGACCATGGGCTCCCTGCACGAGGGCCACCTGTCGCTGCTGCGCGCCGCCCGAGCCGAGTGCGACGTCGTCGTGATGAGCCTCTTCGTCAACCCCGCCCAGTTCGCACCGGGCGAGGACTTCGACCGCTATCCGAGGGACGAGGAGAGCGACCTCCGGCTTGCGGCGGAGGCCGGCGTCGACATCGTCTATGCCCCCCCGGTCGAGGAGGTCTATCCGGACGGGTTCGCCACGCAGGTGGAGGTCAGCGGGCTGACCGAGGTCCTCTGCGGCGATCCGCGGCGTCGCGGCCCCGGTCACTTTTGCGGCGTCACCACGGTGGTCGCCAAGCTCTTCAACTCGGTCGCCCCCGATGTCGCCTACTTCGGCCAGAAGGACGCCCAGCAGGTGGCCGTTATCCGCCGCATGGTGAGGGACCTCGACTTCGACCTGCGGATCGAGGCGCTGCCGATCGTCCGCGAGCCCGACGGGCTGGCGATGAGCTCCCGCAACGCCTACCTCGATCCGGATGATAGAGCGCGCGCCACGGCGCTGCTGCGGGCGCTGCGCGCCGTCGAGCGGACCGCGGCGGAGAGCTCGCTCTCCGCCGGGCTCGAGGCGGGGAGACGCGTGCTGGAGGAGGCGGGTATCGAGCCCGAGTACCTGGAGGCCCGCGATAGCGAGAGCCTCGAGCCGGTGGCCGAGCCGAGCGGCCGCCCCGTGCTGGTCGCCGTCGCCGCTCGGGTCGGCAGGGCGCGGCTGATCGACAACATCCTGATCCGGCCATGAGCGCGGAGCGAGCAAGCGTGCATATCTGGCTTTTCGCGCAGCGAGCGAAGCGCGAGGATTCACCATGAGCGCCGACGATCTTCGATAGAGGAGGGTCAATGCAGAGGCAGATGCTCAAGTCCAAGATCCACCGGGCGACGGTGACCGACTGCGACGTCGATTACGTCGGCAGCATCACTATCGACACCGAGCTGATGGCCGGCGCGGACCTGCTCACCAACGAGCAGGTGCACGTCTGGGACATCGACAACGGCGCCCGCTTCGTGACCTACGTGATCGACGGCGATCCGGGGTCCGGCACGATTCAGGTGAACGGCGCCGCCGCCCACCTGACCCGCCCCGGGCACAAGATCATCGTGGCCTCCTTCGGCGCCTACGAGGAGAGTGACCTCGAGGCGTACTCTCCAATCGTGGTCCACGTCGATGACGCCAACCGCGCGATTGCCGTCGACAGCCATCCGGAGGTGCTGCTCTCATGAGCGATCGCAAGCCGGTCACCCTGCCGCGGCTCGCCGAGATGAAGCGGGCGGGCGAACCGATCGTGATGGTCACGGCCTACGACTATCCCTCGGCCCGGGTGGCCGAGGAGGCCGGCGTGGACATCGTCCTGGTCGGCGACACCGCCGCCATGGTCGTGCTCGGCTACCCGGGCACCGAGCCGGTCTCGATGGACGAGATGGTGATGCTCGGCAAAGCGGTGCGCCGCGGCCTCAGGACCCCCCTGATGGTCGGCGACATGCCGATGGGCAGCTACGAGGCGAGCAACGAGCTGGCGATCCAGAGCGCCCAGCGACTGGTCAAGGAGACCGGCTGCCAGGTGGTCAAGCTGGAGGCGGGAGGCACGTCTGTCGAGCGGGCCCGCGCGATCATCGGCTCGGGCATCCCCGTCATGGGACACGTCGGGCTCACGCCCCAGACGGCGACGGCGCTGGGCGGCTACCGGGCGCAGGGGAAGTCGGCAAAGGGCGCGATCAAGGTCTTGGAGGACGCGCTCGCCCTGCAGTCGGTCGGCTGCTTCGCGATCGTCTTCGAGGCGGTGCCGGCAGCGATGACCGAGGCGATCGTCGAGCGGCTCGAGGTGCCGACGATCGGCATCGGTGCGGGCCCCGCGACCTCCGGCCAGGTTCTCGTCTTCCACGATCTGCTCGGAATCAGCACCGGGCGCGTGCCGAAATTCGTCAAGCGCTACGCCGAGGTGCACGAGCAGATGGTGAGCGCGGTCGGAAGGTTCGCGCGCGAGGTGCGCTCGCGCACCTTCCCGGAGCCCGACCACGTCTACGGCGTCGAGCCGGCGGAGCTGGCCGAGTTCAGGAGCTACCTGGACCAGGAGAGCCTGGCGTCTCCGGGATCCTGGGATTGGGAGCCGCTTCCCTGATCGATCGGTCGGCCCTCGCAGCTGAGCGGGCGGCCTTTCCCCGAATACCATCGGGCCATGCCGATCTACGAGTACGAGTGCGAGCGCTGCGGGGAGCGCTTCGAGGAGCTGGTGCCGGGTGGGGAGCTGGCGGTTCGCTGCCCGAATTGTGGCTCCGAACGCGCACGCAGGCTGCTCTCGCCGCTCTCGCCACCGGGCCGCCAGCCGCGCGGCGCGCGGGTCAGATCGGACGAATCGAGGCGGCGGGAGCGGGAGGCCGCCCGCCGGGATCGGCTCGGCGCGTCGAGGAAGCGCCGTGGCGACGGGGGAACCGGATGAGCGCCACCCCCGAGCAGCGCCGGGCCGCCCTGGTCGATCTCTACCACCAGGTCGAGAGCTGCACGAGGTGCCCGCTGCACGAGACCAGGACCAAGCCAGTGTTCGGCGCCGGCAACGCCGACGCCGAGCTGATGTTCGTGGGCGAGGCCCCGGGGGCCGAAGAGGACCGCCAGGGGCTTCCCTTCGTCGGTCGGGCGGGCCAGCTCCTAAACGAATTGCTGGTGGGCATCGGGATGTCCCGCGAGGAGGTATTCATCGCCAACGTGCTGAAGAGCCGGCCGCCCGGCAACCGCGATCCCCAGCCCTTGGAGATCGAGGCCTGCCGCCCCTACCTGTTCGAGCAGATCCGCTTGATCGAGCCGAAGGTCGTCTGCACGCTCGGCAACTTCGCGACCAAGCTGCTGAGCGGCAACCCGGCGGGGATCACCCGGGTGCGCGGCACCCCGCAGGTGCACAGCCTGGGCGGCCGCACCGTATTCCTGCTGCCCCTCTTCCACCCAGCGGCCGGCCTGCGCACGCCGGCGATGAAGGAGACGCTCCGCGGCGACTTCGAGACCCTGCCGGGTCTCCTCTCAGGGCCGGACCCCGGGGCGCCCCCCGCCGAGGAGGAGATCGAGGAGGCGCCCGTCCCGGGTCCGCCGCAGCCCCCGGACGACCAGCTCGACCTGTTCGCCTAGCCCCGGCAGCCCGTGAGTGGAAGCGAGCGAGAGCAGAGGAGGCGGCGCCTGGAGTCCTCCTCGGCCGAGGAGACCGAAGCCGAGGGAGCGCGGATCGCCTCGGCGCTGCACCCCGGCGACGTGGTCGTGGTCAGCGGCGAGCTGGGCGCCGGGAAGACAACCCTGATCCGCGGCGCCTGCCGGGCGCTCGGCGTCGAGGAGCCGATCGTCTCCCCGACCTTCACGATCGGCCGGCGCTACCGGGGTCGGATGCCGATCTCCCACCTCGACCTCTACCGGCTCGCCCACCTCGGGGAGGAGGAACCGGGGCTCCTCGACGATTACCTGGACGACGACACCGCGGCCTTCGTGGAGTGGCCGGCCGTCGCCGAGCCGCATCTCGGCGGGCGGACGGTGGTCAGGGTCCACCTCGAGCACGCGGGCGGCGATAGGCGAACTATCGAGGTTTTCGGCGCATCTATGCGCAAATAGAGGTGTTTCGGGAACGGGCAGCTACGTGTAGCATCGCCAGAGGAATTCGGACAGGAGGAGGAAGGCGCCCAATGAAGCGAGCGAAGACGCTTACTGCCGTGCTGGCCGGAACGGTGCTGTTGGTGAGCCTGGCTCCCGCATCCGCCCAATCCGCCGCCTTCAGGCATTACGTCGCCTGCGGCCTCTCCCAGAACGCGAAGCCCTCCCACATCTGCAAGAAGCGCAGGGACAAGGGCGCCTTCTTCAGGAGCAACAAAGGTGACGTCTTCTACAAGGTTTGCGTCAAATTCCCGACCAAACGGCGGCTTTGCGCGAAAAAGCAGAGGGCGAAACAGGGAACCCTCTACGTCAACAAGATCACCTCCAACATCCCGGGCAAGCACAAGGTCACCTGGTTCGTGAAGGGGAAGCGGGTCGGCCGCTTCGTATTCAGGGTCAAGGAGTAGGCCGGAACTGGCGACCGTCGGCTTCGACACGGCGACGGACGACACCGCCGTCGCCGTCTGCGACGGCGACGCTCTCCATGAGTCGCTGTTGGGGCTCTCGGCGACCGGCAGCCCGATGCACAGCACGGCGCTGCTCGCCGAGGTCGAGCGGGGCGTTGCCGAGACCGTCGGCTGGGACGAGGTTACGATGATCGCGGTCGGGGTCGGCCCGGGCTCGTTCACCGGCCTTCGCGTCGGGATCGCCACGGCCAGGGCGCTGGGCCTGAGCCGCGGCCTTCCGGTCGTCGGCGCCTGCACGCTGGACGCGATCGGCCGCGCCTTGGGGGAGAGGGAGGAGTCGTCGGCGCCCGCTCTGGCCGCCCTGGACGCCCGCCGCGGCGAGGTCTTCGCGGCGCTCTACGCCCCCGACGGGGAGCGCCTCTGGGATCCGCTGGTCAGCACGCCGGAGGGGCTCACCACGCGGATCGGCGAGCTGCCGGAGTCCCCTCGGGCGGCCGGTTCGGGCGCGGTACGATTCAGGCAGGAGCTGGCCAGGCTGGGCGTCGCGATTCCCGAGGACGCCGACCCCGTGCACCGGATCTCGGCGCGGCACATCTGCGCCCTCGCGAAGGTCCGGGAGGGTGGGGAACGAGCCGGGTCGCCGGTCCCGATCTACCTGAGGCCCCCCGACGCGGAACGCTGGCGTGAGCGAGACACTTTCCAAACAGCCCGATAGGACGACAGGCGCACCGCTGGTTCGCCGCCTCGCCTACAGCGACCTCCCCGCGGTGATCTCGATCGAGCGCCGCTCGTTTCCTTCGCCCTGGTCCCTGGCGATGTTTGTGCTCGAGCTCTCCAAGCCGTCCGGCATCTGCCTCGCCGCGACGCACGGGGACGAGCTGAGCGGTTACCTGATCTGCTCGCGCTACGACCGGGTATGGCACCTGATGAACGTCGCGGTCGCGCCGGAGCGGCGGCGGACGGGCGTGGCGACGAGGCTGATCTCGGAGCTGCTCGAGGTCTCCGGGGGAGATCAGCCCCTCACCCTCGAGGTGCGCGTCTCCAACACCGAGGCGATCGCGATGTACGAGGGCCTCGGGTTCCGCTCCGCCGGCGTGCGCCCCCGCTACTACCAGGACAACGGCGAGGACGCGCTGATCATGTGGCTGGATTGATCCTGGCGATAGAGACGTCGTGCGACGACACATGCGCCGCTGTGCTCGACGGGGCGGAGGTCCTCGCGAACACGATCTCCTCGCAGGCGAGCGCGCACGCAGCCTTCGGTGGCGTCGTTCCCGAGGTGGCTTCGCGCCATCACCTCGAGCTGACGGTGCCCGTGGTGGAGGCGGCACTCGCCGAGGCGGATGCGTCCCTCGATCAGGTCGGCTCGCTCGCGGTGACGGTCGGCCCGGGCCTGATCGGTGCCCTTCTGGTCGGCGTCAGCACCGCCAAGGCGCTCGCCGCCCCCCGCCGGCTGCCGCTGATCCCGGTCGATCACCTGCAGGGCCATGTGGCCGCCAACTTCCTGGAGCCGGACCCCCTCGACCCGCCCTTCCTCTGCCTGATCGCCAGCGGCGGTCACACACTCCTGGCGGCGGTGCGCGACCACCGGGGCCACGAGGTGCTGGGGCAGACCCTCGACGACGCCGCCGGGGAGGCGTTCGACAAGGTCGCGCGTCTGCTCGGGCTCGGGTACCCCGGCGGGCCCGCCCTCGAGCGCCTGGCCGCGGAGGGCGATCCCGAGGCCTTCGACCTGCCGGTCGCGATGAGCCGCGGGCCCGGTCTCGATTTCAGCTTCAGCGGGCTGAAGACGGCGCTGGCCTACCTCTGCCGGGACCTCGGCCCGGCGGGGGTCGAGGGGCGCCGCGCGGATCTTGCGGCGAGCTTCCAGGCCGCCGCCGTCGGCCAGCTCACCGCGCGGTTGAAACGGGCTCTGATGTCGGGAGAGTGGAGGGCCGTGGCGCTGGGGGGTGGCGTCGCCGCCAACGGCGCCCTGCGCGATTCGGTCACCCGCCTCTGCGAGAGCAGGGATGTGGAGCTGAAGCTTGTGCCACCCGAGCTGTGCACGGACAACGCCGCGATGATCGGCTCGGCCGCCAGGTTCGCCGAGCCGATCCCATACCCCGATTACCTCTCCTATGACGCCTTTGCCACCGGCAGGGCCCCGGCGACGGTTTGATTGAGGTGATCGTCTATTCCCGGCCCGGTTGCCATCTCTGCGAGGAGGCGCTGGCGAAGATCGTCGCCCTGCACGAAGAGGGCTACCGCTTTGAGCTGCGTGAGGTAGACATCGAGAGCGAGGAGTCGCTGCACCGTCGCCTGCTCGAGCGCATCCCGGTTGTCGAGGTGGACGGCGAGCCCGTCTCCGAGCTTATCCTCGACATAAGCGTTCTTCGAGCGCGGCTCGATACTGTGCTGGATCATGGAGCGGGCAGTGGAGAAGTATGAAGTCCCAGATGATCTGATCGTCGATGGCGAGCGACTCTCACTGGGGGTCGCGGCGCGACTCTCGCGCTACCTCCAGGTGCTGACCCAGGCGCGCAAGATGGGCCGCGAGACGATTTCCTCGCAGGAACTCTCCGACTACACCCACATCAATCCGACCCAGATCCGCCGCGACCTGTCCGGGTTCGGGAAATTCGGAAAGCGCGGCGTCGGCTACAACGTCGATTCGCTGGTCAGCGAGATCCGCAAGATCCTCCGCACGGCGGGGCAGCACAACATCGCGCTGTTCGGCGCCGGCAACCTGGGCCAGGCGATCGCCAGCTCGGACATCTTCGCCGACCACGGCTTCCGCGTCGTCGCGATGTTCGACGTCGACCCGAATGTGGTCGGCGATGAGGTCGGCGGTCTGCGCGTACGCGACTTCGCCGAGCTCGAGGAAGTCGTCGCCGACCAGGATGTCGTGGTCGGCGTCCTCGCGGTCCCCGCCTCGGCGGCTCAGGCCGTCGCGGACCGGCTCGTCGAGGCCGGGGTGAAGATCATCTTCAACTACTCCGAGCAACTGCTCGAGGTGCCGCCCGAGGTGACCGTGCACACGTCGAGCCCGGCGGTCGACCTTCTCTACGCGCTCTACTTCTACCTGACCTGATTTCCATTGTCGCTCGACCTCGACCTCGTTCGGGAGAGATTCGAGTCCTCGAAGGACTTCACCATCGGCCTCGAGGAGGAGTTCGCCCTCCTCGATCCGGGCACCCTCGAGCTCGAGCATCGCTTCGAGGACGTCTACGCAGCCTGCCAGAAGGACGAGCTGCTCGCAGAGTCGGCGGCGGGAGAGCTGATCGCCTCGGAGATCGAGATTCGCTCCGGGCGAGCCGCCAGCTTCGCCGAGGCCGTGGACCTGCAGCGCGAGCGCCGCGACCGGCTCTTCGCCCTGGTCGAAGGAATGGGCCTGGCGCTTGCCGCGACGGGCACACACCCGTGGGCCGATTACCTCGACCAGCGGATCATCGACACACCGCACTACAACCGCCTCCGCAACGAACTGGCCTGGGTGGCGCAGCGAAACAACACCTGGAGCCTTCACCTTCACATGGGAGTGAGGGGGGCCGACCGGGCGATTGCCGTTTGCGACTGGATGCGTGAGCTGTTGCCCCTACTGCTCGCGCTGTCGGCCAACTCGCCGTTCCTCGACCGCCGCGACACCGGCCTGCACACCGTGAGGTCCGAGATCTTCACCCGCATCTTCCCGCGCTGCGGCGTTCCGACCCCCTTCGGCGACTGGGATCGCTATGCCGAGTTCGTGGGGCTGCTGGAGCGGACCGGGACGGTGGTCGAGTCGACCCAGCTCTGGTGGAGCGTTCGCCCTCACCACGCCTTCGGCACGGTCGAGGTGCGGATCTGCGACGCCCAGACTCGCGGTGACGAGTCGTTCAGCCTCGCCGCCCTGATCGCTGCCTGCATCGCCCAGACGGCTGTCGACTACGACGAGAACGGCTACGACGGCGCGGGCTCGCCGCTGGCCGACCGTGAGATCGAGGAGAACATGTGGCGGGCCATCCGCCACGGGATGAGCGGGCGGATGATCGATTTCCGCCGCGGCGCCGAGGTCGAGGCCCGAGCCGCCCTCGAGGAGCTGCTCTCCTGGACCGAGCCCGCCCGCGGCCAGCTGGGGCTGAGCGTCGAGCTGCCGGAGCGAAACGGGGCGCAGCGGGCGCGGGAGGCGTTCGACGCGGGGGTGCGGATCGAAGACATCTACAGGGACGCCGTGGCCGAAACCAAGCGCACCTACACGGGCGCCAGGCAGGCTGCGTAGCCGCATTCCGGGCCTGAAACCCGGTTTCTCCGCTGGCCCATATAGACTCTCGCGCCGCCAAGCCAGCCGGAGGAATCCAACTTGACCGACTTCTTGACCGACTACGGGGTCGTCGTCGCGCTCGTCTGCGCGGGGGCGGCCGTCATCTACGGACTTCTGATCACCCAGCGCCTGCTCTCCCGCTCCCCCGGGAACGAGCGCATGCAGGAGATCTCCGGCGCCGTCCAGGAGGGCGCCAGGGCCTACCTGAGCCGCCAGTACATGATCATCGGCGCCGTCGCGGTGCCGATCGTGATCCTGCTGCTGATCCTGCAGAACTGGGAGACCGCGGTCGGCTTTGCGATCGGGGGCGCCTTCTCCGGCGCCGCCGGCTTCATCGGCATGAACCTCTCGGTGCGGGCCAACGCCCGCGTCGCCGAGGCGGCCAGGGGCGGCGTGCCGCCGGCGCTCGATGTCGCCTTCAAGGGCGGCTCCGTGACGGGACTGCTCGTGGTCGGCCTGGCGCTGCTCGGCGTCGCCGGCTACTACGGGATCCTCGTCGCCACCGGCAGTACCGACAAGCACGCGGTTGACGCCCTGGTCGGTCTCGGCTTCGGCGGCTCCCTGATCTCCGTCTTCGCCCGCCTCGGCGGCGGCATCTTCACCAAGGCGGCTGACGTCGGCGCCGACCTGGTCGGCAAGGTCGAGGCGGGCATCCCCGAGGACGACCCGCGCAATCCGGCCGTGATCGCCGACAACGTCGGCGACAACGTCGGCGACTGCGCCGGCATGGCCGCCGACCTGTTCGAGACCTACGCGGTCACCTCGGTCGCGGTGATGCTGCTCGGCGTCCTCACCTTCACCGGCGCCGGCGGCGACTTCATTCGCGAGGTGGCGATCTACCCGCTGGTGCTGGGCGGGGTCGCGATTCTCGCCTCGATCGTCGGCGCTCTCTCGGTGCGGACCAAATCCGACCGGGTGGAGGGCGCCCTCTACCAGGGCCTGATCATCTCCGGCCTGCTCTCGATCGGAGCCTTCTACCCGGTCACCGAGTGGCTGATGAGCGATGCCGCCCGGCTCGGCCTCGAGGCCGGCGCCGAGGCTGTGACGACGACCGACCTCTGGCTCTGCGCGGTGATCGGCGTCGCCGTCACCGGGTTCCTTTTCGTGATCACCGACTACTACACCTCGACCCGCTTCCGGCCGGTCAAGACGATCAGCAAAGCCTCGGTGACGGGCCACGCGACGAACATCATCCAAGGGCTCGCCCAGGGCTTCCAATCGACTGCCGCACCGGCGCTCGTCATCGCCCTGGCGATCCTCGCCGCCAACGAGCTGGCTGGGATCTACGGCATCGGCATCGCCGTGATGGCGCAGCTCTCGCTCTGCGGGCTGATCGTCGCGCTGGACGCCTTCGGGCCGATCACCGACAACGCCGGCGGGATCGCCGAGATGGCCGACCTGCCCGAGGACGTGCGCAACGTCACCGACCCGCTCGACGCGGTCGGCAACACGACCAAGGCGGTGACCAAGGGATACGCGATCGGCTCCGCCGCGCTGGCGGCCCTGGTCCTCTTCGCCGCCTTCAAGTTCGAGCTGGAAGAAGAGGCGCCGGCAGGCTTCGACCTGGGCGGCCTCTTCAACCTCTCCACCCCCGACGTGCTGATCGGCCTGATCATCGGCGGCATGATGGTCTACCTGTTCGCGGCACTGGCGATCGAGGCGGTGGGACGCGCGGGGGGCCAGGTTGTCGAGGAGGTGCGCAAGCAGTTCCGCGAGCACCCGGGAATCATGGAGGGGACCGAGAAGCCCGAGTACGGCAAAACCGTGGCGATCGTCACCGCGGCGGCACAGAAAGAGATGATCCTGCCCTCGCTGATCCCGATCGTGGTGCCGGTGGTCGTCGGCCTGCTCAGCGCCGACGCGCTCGGCGGCCTGCTGATCGGCGTCATCGTCGTCGGTCTCTTCGCGGCGATCTCGATGACCGCCGGCGGGGGCGCCTGGGACAACGCGAAGAAGCTGATCGAGGACGGCGCCTTCGGCGGCAAGGGCTCCGAGGCCCACGCCGCCTCGGTAACCGGCGATACCGTCGGCGACCCCTACAAGGACACGGCCGGCCCGGCGATCAACCCGATGATCAAGGTCGCCAACATCGTCGCGATCCTGATCATCCCGATCGTTCACTTCTAGGCGTTTTTGGTGGGAAGGGGTTGTGCACCCCTTCCTCACTCAACTTTTCCGCCGGGAGCGGGGCGTCTCTCGCTGAGGTTCTCGGGCGGAAAAGTACAAGCCGTTCGGAGGGGCGCCCAACCCCTTCCCACCCATACCCCGAGAAACGGCCGCAGGGCGAATCGGGATCGCGGCGGTCGGCGGAGTGATTCGTTCCTAGTCGCTGGGGACGACTTCGACGGTGCCGCGCATCTGCGGGTGGATCTCGCAGAAGTAGGGGTATTCGCCGGGCTCCTTGAAGCTCTCCGACTTCAGCTTGCCTTCCTCCAGGGTCCCGGTGTCGAAGCTGCCGTCGTCGGCCGTCGCCGTGTGCGCCTCGGCGTCCCGGTTGATCCAGGTCACCTTGCCCCCTTCCTGGATCGTCACCGGGTCGGGGTCGTAGGCGAAGTCGACGATCTCGACTTTCTCGGAGCGCACCGCCTCGCCGCTCGGGGCCGGGGCGTTGCCGCCCTGCGCCGGAGCCGGTTCGGCCTCGGTGGCGTTGGCTCCGCCGGATTCGGCGGGAGTCGTGGTCTCGTCCCCGTCGCCGCCGCACGCGGCTAGCGCCAGGATCGCGACCACGAACGCGGAGGCAAGGACGGCAATCGAGATGGAGCGCGGGATTCGCATGGGGTTCAGGTACCCGAAGAGGTAGAACCCCGAACGCGCAGGTGGTTTAGGGTCGCGCGCGATGACCGGGGAATGGATCAACGTCTCCGATTTCGAGCGGACGGCGGCGGAGAAGCTCGAGCCGGGCGTGCACGGGTACTTCGCGGGGGGCGCCGGCGACGAGGTGACGCTCGGTGAGAACGTCGCCGCGTGGCGGCACTGGAGGCTGCGCCCGAGGATGCTGGCGGGCCTCGACGAGTGGTCGACGCTGAGCGAGCTGCTGGGCGGCGAGGTGGCGGCGCCGATCCTCGTCGCGCCCGTCGCCTACCAGGGGCTCGTCGACCCGGAGGGCGAGGTCACGATGGCCCGCGCGGCCCTTGCGGCCGGGACCGTGATGTGCCTCTCGACCCTCGCCACCAAGCGGCCGAGCGAGGTGGCGGAAGCGGTGCCGGGGGGGCGGCGCTGGTTCCAGCTCTACTGCTTCAGGGACGAGGGCGTAACCCGGGCGCTGATGGACGAAGCCGTCGCCTCCGGCTTCGAGGCGCTCCTCCTGACCGTCGACGCGCCCCGCAGCGGCAACCGCGAGCGGGACCTGCGCCACGGCTTCCAGATCCCCGAAGAGGTCGGTGTTCCAAGCGTCGAAGCGGCGCTCGGATCGAGCCGAGCTGTGACGATCGAGGAAACCTTCGACCTGATGGAACCCGCGCTGAGCTGGCCGCACCTCGAGACGCTGGCAGCCGAGGCCGAAATCCCGCTGCTGGTCAAGGGGGTGCTCACCGCCGAGGACGCGGCGCTGGCGGTCGAGCACGGCGCGTCCGGTGTCGTCGTCTCCAACCACGGGGGCCGGCAGCTCGACCGCTGCCTGGCCAGCGCCGACGCGCTCCCCGAGGTCGTCGACGCGGTGGAAGGGCGGGGCACGGTCCTGGTCGACGGGGGGATTCGGCGCGGCGTCGACGTCGCGATCGCCCTGGCGCTGGGAGCCGACGCTGTGCTCGTCGGAAGACCTGCGCTGTGGGGCCTCGCCGTCGACGGCGAGGCCGGTGCGATGCGCGTGCTCGAGCTGCTGCGCGAGGAGCTGCAGCTGGCGCTCGCCCTCTGCGGGTGCGCGTCCCCAGCGGACCTGGGTCGCTCCCACGTCCAGAGGGCACCGGCGGCCTCCCTATATTCGGCCTAGATGGCAGAGCGACATCCACGCGAGGAGGCTTTGCGCCGGGTGCACGGCGTCGGCGCCCTCTTCTCGACCGCCTACGGCAACGTCGGCTCCTCGATCTACTACGCGCTGGGCGTGGTCGCGGTCTTCGCCCTGGGGATGACCCCGGTCGTCTTCCTGATCTCCGGCCTGATCTTCATCTGCACGGCGGCCACCTACGCGGAGGCGACGGTGATGTATCCGGAGGCGGGCGGCTCCTCCAGCTTCGCCCGTCACGCCTTCAACGAGCTGGTCAGCTTCTTCGCCGCCTGGGGGCAGGTCCTCAACTACGTGATCACGGTCGCGATCTCGGCATTCTTCGTCCCCCACTACCTGGCCGTCTTCTGGGAGCCGCTGGAACGCAACCCCGCGGACATCGTCGGCGGGATCCTGCTGATCGCCCTGCTGATCGGGGTGAACGTGATCGGCAGCCGCGAGTCCGCGCGCCTCAACATCGTGCTGGCGGTAGCCGACCTGATGACCCAGGTCGTCATCGTCTCGATCGGCCTCGTCCTCGTCCTCAACCCCGAGATCCTGGTCAGCAACGTCGAGCTGGGGGTGGCACCGACCTGGGGCAACTTCGCCCTGGCGATCGCGGTCGGGATGATCGCCTACACCGGCATCGAGACCCTCTCCAACATGTCCGAGGAGGCGCGCGACGCGCCGCGCACCGTCCCCAGGGCGGTGGCGCTGGTGGTGAGCGCGGTGATGATCCTCTTCCTGTTGATCCCCATCGTCGCCCTCTCGGCGATGCCCGTCACCGAGCAGGGCGGGGAGTTCACCACCGCGCTGGCGACCACCTACTCGGAAAACCCGATGCTGGGGATCGTCGACAACCTCGGCCTCTCGGCCGCAATCACGGACGCGTTGCGCATCTACGTCGGCATGCTCGCCGCCATCATCCTCGTGATCGCCACCAACGCCGGCCTGATCGGCCTCTCCCGGCTGACCTTCTCGATGGGGCAGTACCGCCAGCTCCCCGAGGTCGTGCGGGCCATTCACCCCCGCTTCAAGACCCCGTACGTGGCGATCCTCCTCTTCGGCGCGGTCTCGGCGGCGGCCCTGCTGCCGGGGGAGACGGAGCTGCTGGCGACGATGTACGCGTTCGGGGCGATGCTCTCATTCACCGTCGCCCATGTCTCGGTGATCCGCCTGCGCAGGCTTCATCCCGACTTGGAGAGACGCACCTTCAAGCCCCGGCTCAACCTCCGGCTGCGCGGCTTCGACCTGCCGGTCACCGCGATCCTCGGCGGGTTCGGCACCTTCGCGGCGTGGATCGTGGTGATGGCCCTCAACCTGCGCACCCTGGTTATCGGCGCCGCCTGGATGATCGCCGGCCTCGGCGTCTACATGCTCTACCGCCGCAACCAGCGGCTCGGGTTGCGGCAGACCGTGAAGGTCGTCACACCGGAGCCCCTCGGCGTGGAGGAAATCGAGTACCGGAGCGTGCTGGTCGGCTTCGAGGAGGGCGAGCCGTTCTCCGAGGAGATGGTCGCCACAGCAGTCAAGCTGGCCTCCAAACGGCGCCGCGGCATCCACGTCCACTCGATGCTCACCGTGCCCACGCACCTGCCGCTCGACGCCGAGATGGGCGAGCGGGAAGCGGAAGCGCTGAGCAAGATCGAGCAGGCGAAGCTGATCGGCGGGCAGCGGGTCACCGGTCATGTCGAGCGCGTCCGGCCCGGCCAGGCGGGCTACTCGATCGCCGAGGAGGCGAGGTTGATCGACGCCGCGGCGGTCGTCGTCGGCCTGCGCTGGCGCAACGGCACGCCGCTCTACCACAAGACCCTGCAGACGGTGCTCGGAGAGCGGCCATGCCGGGTCATCGTCGTCTCCGACCGCGGCCTAGAATCGCCGGCATGGCCCCGCCCGAGCGGATCTACCGCGGCTCGATCCGCGCCCTCTCGGTCGTCTTCATAGGGCTCGGCCTCATGATTCTCGCCACCACGCTCGCCGCCGGCGGGGGACCGGTCTCCGTCGGAGTCGTGCTCGGTCTCGCCTTCGTCGCGGTCGGGGCGGGCCGGCTCTGGCTCGCCACCAGGATGGGCCGGTGAACCAGCCGGAGCGTCCGCCGCGCTCGCGGCTCGAGCCGCTGATGCAGCGCGGGCTCGGCGTGCCGGGCCTCTTCGTCGCCGTCTACTCCGCGGTCGGCTTCTCGATCTACTTCGCCCTCGGCGTCGTCGCCGACCGCGGGCTGGGGCTGACGCCTCTGATCTTCCTCGCCGCCGGCCTCCTCTTCGTCCTGGCGACGCTCAGCTACGTCGAGGGCGGCGCCATGTTCCGCGAACGAGGCGGCTCCTCCAGCTTCGCCCGCCACGCCTTCAACGAGCTGGCCGCCTTCGTCGCGGGTTGGGCGATCCTGATCGACTACCTGATCGTCGCCGCCCTGGCGGCGATCTCGGTCCCCCACTACCTCGAACCGGTTACTCCGGACCTCTCCGCGGCGGGCTCGCAGGTCGCGATAGCCGCCCTGGTCATCGTGGCAGCCTGCACACTGAACGTCCTCAATGTCACCGGCCGCGGGCGGGAGACCTGGCTGGTGGTGCTGGCCCTGGCGGACATCGCCCTCCAGATCGCGGTTATCGCCGTCGGCGTCCTCGTCGTCTTCCATCCCGACCGGCTCACGGACCAGCTCGACCTGTTCACCGACCCGAGCCTCACCGACGCGGTCTACGCGGCCGTCGTCGCGATGCTGGCCTACGCCGGGATCGAGGCGGCTTCCGACCTGGCGCCCGACATCGACGTGCGGCGGCGCGACCTGCGGCGGATCGTCTCGGTGGGCGCGCTCGCGGTGCCCCTCGTCTACGCCGGGATGGCGGCGATCGCCCTGATGGCGGTCCCGGTGGTCGCCGGCCCCGACGGTCCGCAGACGGCGCTCGGCGGGGAGTTCGTCGAGGCGCCGATCCTCGGCGTCGTCTCCGCCTACGAGCCGGTTTGGGTCGCCGATTCCATGCGCTGGATCGTCGCCGTGGTCGCGACTCCCATCCTCTTCTGGGCGGCGACTACGGCGATGCTCGGCGTCTCCCGCCACATCTACACGCTCGCGATCAACCGGCAGATCCCGAGCTGGCTGGGCAAGCTCGGTGCGCGCTACGCGACCCCCCATGTGGCGATAGCCATCTCCGGGATCGTCGCGATAGGGCTGGTGGTCCCCACCGACGTGAAGCTGCTGGCCGGCATCTACGCGTTCGGGGCGACGCTGGCGATCACGATCGCCCACGTCTCGATCCTGCGGCTGCGGTTTCGCGAACCCGACCGGGCGCGTCCCTACATGGTCCCCTGGAACTTCGAGTGGCGCGGGGCCCAGGTGTCGGTCCCGGTGCTCGCCGCCGCCGCGCTCACCGGGCTCGCCTTCCTCAGCGTGCTCGCCTACCACGACACCGCGCGCTGGGTCGGGATCGGCTGGATGGCTTTCGGCCTGGTCTTCTACGTCGTCTATCGCAGGGTGGTCGAGGGGACGAGCCTGACCCGCCGCGTCTCGGTCACCGAGCGGGCGCTGACCAAGCAGGTGCCGGAGGTCGCCTACCGCAACATCCTCGTCCCGATCTTCGGGACGAAGCTCGACGACGACATCGTCTCCACCGCGGGTCGCCTCGCGGCGGCGGAGCAGGAGGAGGCCGACGGGGGCGGCGAGGCCCGCCTCGATCTGCTTTACGTGCTCGAGGTGCCGCTGGCGCTGCCGCTCGACGCCGAGTTGCCGCCGGAGCGTGAGGAGGCGGCCCGCCGGGCGCTGGAGCGGGCCCGCGAAGTCGGCGAAGAGTACGAAGACGTCGCGATCGCGACCGAGCTGCTGCGGGCCCGCGACATCGGGGCCGGGATCGTCGAGGCGGCGCGTCGCAGCAGCCCCGAGGCGATCGTCGTCGGCGCAGAGCCGCCGACAAAGATCCGGGGCGGGGCGGTCCTCGGCGGGATCGGGGCGGCCCGGCCGGCCGAGATCGGCTCCGCGACCCAATACGTCCTCAAGAAGGCGCCGTGCCGGGTCCTGCTGACGGCGCCTCCCGAATGACCCACCCGGCAGGCCGGGGCCTCTAGTATCCGCGCGGTGATGCCATGTTCATCCTGATCGTGGGGTGCGGACGAGTCGGCGCGTCCGTCGCCAGGACGATGCTGCGCGAGGGCCACGAAGTCTCCTGCCTGGACGAGGACCCGGAGTCCCACGCCAGGCTCGAGGTGGGCCTGGACGAAGGCTGGGAGGACCTCGGCGGCATGTTCACGGTCGGCGCCGGGCTGGAGACCGACGCCCTGATCGCGGCCGGGATCGAGAAGGCGGACGCCTTCATCGCCTCCACCGACGGCGACAACACCAACATCGTCATCTCCCAGATCGCACGGCGCCGCTACAACGTGCCGACGGTGATCGCCCGCATCCTCGACCCCCTGCGGGCCGAGTGGTACCAGCAGCAGGGGTTGCACACGATCTGCCCGACCAGGGTCGCGATCGACATGCTCGAGAGCGCGGTCCGCGAGGGCGCCCGCCGCAACGGCGGCGGGCCCGACGAAGCGGCGGAAGCCGGCTGAGAGGAGGGCGGGCCGATGTACATCATCGTCGTGGGAGCGGGAAAGGTTGGCTGGAACCTGGCCCGCGAGCTGCTTGAAAAGGACCACGAGGTGACGGTGATCGAGCATGACCGCCGCCGCTACCTGACCGTCGAGCAGGAGCTCGAGCACAACGTCCTCTACGGGGACGCCTCGGAGCTCTGGGTGCTGGAGCGGGCGGGCGTCGCGCGCGCCGACATGGTGATCGCGGTGACCGGCGACGACGAGGACAACATGCTGATCTGCCAGGTCGCGCGCGAGAAGTATGACGTCGGCCAGATCATCGCCCGCGTCAACAACCCGCGCAACCGCCAGCACTTCGACCTGCTCGGCGTCAAACCCTCGATCTCCGCCACGGATCTGATCCTGCGCCTGCTCGAGCACGAGGTGCCGGAGTACGGCCTGGTCCACCTGCTCGACCTGCAGGAGGAGCAGCTCGAGATCATCGAGATGCTGCTCGGCAAGGACTCGAAGGTGACCGGGCGCCGGGTCGGCGACCTCTCGATGCCTGACGGCAGCCTCCTGATCTCCGTTTTGAGAGAAGGGAAGGGTTTCGTTCCCGGTCCCGACACAGTGCTCGAGGCCGGCGACGAGGTCCTTGCCGTGCTCGACCCGGGCCGCGAGGACGACCTCAAGGAGCTGTTCGGGCCCGACGGCGGCAACGGCTCGGGCTGATGGCCGCCCGCGAGACGGACTTCCTGCTGGTCGGCGGCGGCCTCGCCTCCGGGCACTGCGCCGCTGAGCTCCGCAAGCGGGGCGCGGAGGGATCTATCGTCCTCGTCGGGCGCGAGCCGGAACCACCCTATGAACGACCCCCCCTCTCCAAGGAGTACCTGCGGGGAGAGGCAGGGAGGGAGGACGCCTACGTCAACCCCGAGGGCTGGTACGCGGAGAACGACGTCGAGCTGCTGACCGGGGTGAACGTGATGTCGATTGACCCCGAGTCCAGGACGGCGAAGCTGCAGGGCGGCGACGAGCTGTCCTTCGGCAAGGCGCTGCTCGGCACCGGGGCGATGGTCAACATCCTGCGGGTCGAGGGCGCCGAGAACGAGGGCATCCACTACCTGCGCGCCTTCGGCAACTCCGACGCGATCCGCGCCGATGCGGAGGCCGCCGAGCACGTGGTCCTGATCGGCGGCAGCTACATCGGCACCGAGGTCGCCGCCTCGCTCGCGGCGAAGGGGGTCCGCTGCACGATCGTGATGATGGAGGAGACAGTGCTGTCCCGCACCTTCGGCGAGGACGCCGGGCGCTGGTTCCAGGAAACGATCGAGGCCAAGGGGGTCACCGTGCACGGCGGCGAGCAGCTCGAGGCATTCGAGGGCGACGGCCGGGTCAGGGCGGTGGTCACCCAGAGCGGGCGCGCGATCGAGTGCGACGCGGTCGTGGTGGGAGCCGGCGTTCGCCCTGATGCGATGCTCGCCGAGCGGGCCGGGCTCGACGTCGACGACGGGATCGTCTGCGACTCGCGGCTTCGCACCTCCGCTGAGGACATCTATGCGGCGGGGGACTGCTGCTCCTATGAGAGCGTCGTCCATGGACGACAGCTGCGGATCGAGCACTGGGACGTGGCCATGCAGCAGGGCATGCACGCCGCCCGCGGGATGCTGGGGGAGGAGCGCGACTACGACGTTGTCCCCTATTTCTTCAGCGACCTCGCCGACTGGGCGAGCCTCGAGTACGTCGGCCCCGCCTACGAGTGGGACCAGGAGGTGTGGCGGGGCGACCGGGACGCCGGCGAGTTCTCGGTCTGGTACCTCGAAGACGGCCGCGTGGCGGGGGCCCTCAGCGTCGGCCGCTCCGAAGACCTCGCCGAGGCCCGTCGCATGCTCGCCGACGGGGTCGACGTCTCCGGCGCGGTGGAGCAGATCGCCGACCCCGACAGCGATCTCGGCTCAATCGGGGCCTGACTGCGCGCCGTCGGCGCCGGGTATCCTCCGGTTCCGCCCTGCGGCCTGGTGTAATGGCAGCACGCCTCGCTCTGGACGAGGTAGTCGGGGTTCGAGTCCCTGGGCCGCAGCTGCCTTCTGCGCAGGATTCCCTGTGCGATCGGGTCCCCGTCCAGGCCCCCTGCTAATTTCGTCCGACTCATGAAGGCTCGGGCATGGTTGGCGATCGTCCCTCTATTTGCGCTGCTCGTCGCGGGCTGCGGCGGTGGCGATGACGAGCCGACCGCCCCCACCGTGGCGACGACGCCGGAACCGACACTGACCAAGGCGGAGCTGCTCGAACAAGGGGACGCGATCTGCGCCGAGGTGAACGCGGCCGTTGGCACGGTCTCCTCCACCACCGGCACCGAGGCCGCCAGCCGCGTCGCCCAGGAAGCCAATCTCTACGAGGGAATGGTCGAGCGCATCAAGGGTCTGGGCAAACCCGACGACACGGCGGGCTATGAGGAATTCATCGGCGCCGCCGACACGCTGGCCCAGGCGCAGAGCGACGCGGCGCTGGCGGCGGCGCGCGGCGACAGCGCCGGCCTGCAGGCTGCGGAGAGCGAAGCCTCCAGCGCGCTCGAATCGTTCCAGTCGGCGGCAGACGCCTACGGCTTCGAAGAGTGCGGAGAGGAACCGAGTGCCCCTGCGACGTCAACGGCCGGGACTCCGTCCGAATCGGAAGGCTCCGAAGCCGGCACCGAAGAAGAAGCGGCG
>DASUUD010000027.1:0-7105 GCA_036374255.1 Solirubrobacterales bacterium
ACCCACAGCCAGGTGACGAGCGGATCGACGATCACCCGCAGCGTGACGGCCGCGTCGTCGGCCAGGTAGCTGCGGGATATCCTCTCCGCCGTGGCCGCCTGCAGCCGCCCGATCTGGGCGAGGGCGAGCGGGCGCAGGCGCGGCTGCGCGGCGGCCGCCCGCATCATGCGCGAGACGGCTTCGCACTCGGGCGGCGTCCCGGGGGCCCCTCTGACGCAGGCCCGGAAGCCCCGGTCCGCCGCCCGCACCTGACGTTTCAGACCCGAGAGGTCGGGCTGCACCGCTGTCCAGAGGTCGCTGCCCAGCCCCGGCCGCAGGCCGACCTCGCTGGTCGCCTCGCCGTTGAAGAAGCTGCCGATCGTGCCGCCCTGGACGCCGCTGGGACGGAAGTAGCGTCGCTCCGGATGCAGCGCGAAGCGCTCGCCCCCATCCTCGACGGAGAGCGTCGCGCCGAAGCCGAGCGCCTCCCGATCGACGCTCACGGTGGGGCGCTGGTAGGTGATCGTGCGGCCGTCGACCACGGCGCTCTCGCCCGGCCGCAGGGTGACGTCGCGTTTGGTCTGGAAGCTGGAGGAGGCGGCGATGCCGATCAACAGGACGAGCACGCCGACGTGGACGATGTAGCCGCCGTAGCGCCGGCGGTTGCGGCTCACCACGGCGCCCAGCGCAGCCGGCATCGAGCCCCCGGCGAGTCCCCGCCGGGCCGCGGCGCCGCGCCAGAACTCCTGGGCAAGGCCGGTCAGCGCGAAGGCGGCGAAGACGAACAGGGCGAAAGCCCAGGGCGCGTCCGCCGCGTCGCTCCCGGCGAGCAGGACGGCGCCCGCCAGGGCCGCTGCGATCGACGGCCAGAGGAAGACGCGCCCGGCAGAGGCCCAGCTCACCCGCCGCCAGGCGAGCAGGGGGCCGATCCCGGCGAAGAGCACGAGCAGGACCGCGAGCGGCGTCGTGTAGCGGTCGAACCAGGGCGCCGCCAGCGAGGCCTTCTCCCCGGTGAACAGCTCGGCGATCAGGGGGAAGAAGGTTCCCCAGAAGATGACGGCGGCGAGCGCGACCAGCAGCAGGTTGTTGACGAGGAAGACAGCCTCGCGCGAGGCCAGCGAGTCGATCCGCCTGGGCGAGCGGAGGTCGTCGAGCCGGGACACGATCAGCGCCGCCGAGCCGATCGCGACGACCGCGATCAGGCCGAGGATGTAGGGGCCGACGGTGCTGTCGCCGAAGGCGTGGATCGACTGCAGCACCCCGGAGCGGACGAGGAAGGTGCCGAGCAGGGCGAGCGAGAAGGTGCCGACGATCAGACAGGCGTTCCAGACCTTCAGCATGCTCCGTTTCTCCTGGACCATCACGGAGTGCAGGAAGGCGGTTCCGGTCAGCCATGGCATCAGGGCGGCGTTCTCAACCGGGTCCCATGCCCAGTAGCCGCCCCAGCCGAGCTCCGTGTAGGACCAGCGGGCGCCCAGCAGCAGGCCGAGGCCGAGGAACGCCCAGGCGATCAGGGCGAACCGCCGGGTGGAGCGGATCCAGGCGGCGTCCAGACGGCGCGTGACGAGAGCCCCGATCGCGAACGCGAAGGGGATCGTGAAGGCCACGTACCCCGAGTAGAGCATCGGGGGGTGGATCATCATGCTCGGGTGCCGCAGAAGGGGATTCAGGCCGACTCCGTCGATCGGCGCCGGGCTGAGGGTCGAGAAGGGGTTGACGCCCCCGGCGAACAGCATCAGCCCGGTGAAGAAGCAGGCGACGCCGGCCAGCACCGCCGTCGCCCAGGGCACGATCTCCCGCAGCTTGCCTCGGGTCGCATAGAGCGCCACCGAGGAGGCCAACGAGAGCACCCACGCCCAGAGCAGGAGCGAGCCCTCCTGGCTCGACCACATCGCCGCCAGCTTGTAGAAGGTGGGCGTGTCGATGGAGGAATGCTGCTGGACGACCTCGAGCGAGAAGTCGTCGCGGGCGAAGGCGACCTCGACCAGCACGACGCAGACGGTCAGCAGGGCGAAGAGCGCGTAGACGATGCGGCGCGAGACGTCCACCCAGCGCCGGTCGCCGTTGCGGCCGAGCAGCGCCGCGGCCGCGGCCGCGATCCCGGCCAGGAAGGCGAGCGCGAGTGCGGCGCTGCCCAGGCTAGCCGTCATTCGAGCCGGAGTCGGCGCTGAACTTCGATGGACACTTGGTGACGAGCGTGTCCGGCTCGCCGACGAACGTGCCCTGCTCGAGAGCTCCGGTGATGACGATCTCCCGCCCGCCGCGGAACGGATCCGGGACGGCGCCGCTGTAGTCGACCGGGAGGCTCGCACCCCCGCCGTCGCGATCTGCGACCAGGAAGCGCAGCGTCTCGCCATCGCGGCGGATCGAGCCCCTGACGACGCGGCCGGTCAGCTCGTAGCTGGTCCCCGGCGCCGCCTCGAGCAGCTGGGAGGGCTGCTTGGCCTCGGTGGAGGCGCTGAAGGAGGTGTAGACGAGCGCCGCGGCGAGGATCACGGCGGCGCTCAGCGCCACGACGAGGCGGATCTTTCGCTTGCGGCCGGGGTCCACGGAAAGGGGATTATCGCAAGGCATCGCCCGCGGACCGTGAACGCACTTCTTGTCGGTATGCGAGACAAAGTGCGTTCGCGACCTGGAAGAATCGGGGCGTGGCCAGCACAGCCGACGACCCCGTCCTGCTGATCACCGGGGCGAGCAGCGGGATAGGCGCCGCGACCGCGCGAGCCGCCGCGCCGAGCCGCCGCCTCGTACTGGCGGCCCGCCGGCTGGAGCCGCTGGAGGAGCTGGTCGCCGAGCTCGGGGGGGACGAGCGCGCCATCGCCTTGCGCTGCGACGTCACCGAGTGGGGCGAGGTCGAGGCGATGGTGGCTGCGGGACTTGAGCACTTCAAGCGAATCGACGCCGTTTTCGCCAACGCCGGCTTCGGCGCCAAGCGAGGATTCCTCGAGGAGTCGGTGGAGCAGTGGCGCTCGATGGTCCTCACCAACGTCTACGGCGTCGCGCTGACCATCCGCGCCACCCTCCCCCACCTGCTCGAGCGCGGCGAGGGTCACTTCCTGATCACCAGCTCGATCGCCGGCCGCCGTGCTCTGCCCGGCTCCCTCTACTCGGCGACGAAGTGGGCTGCGACGGCGATGGGCGAGGCGCTGCGCCTCGAGCTGCGGCAGATGCACGAGAACAACTCGATACGCGTCACCCTGATCGAGCCCGGAATGACCGACACCCCCTTCTTCGACAGCCCGCTGGGAGACTGGGCGCTGCGGGACGAGGACATCGCTCGGGCGGTGCTCTTCGCGCTGGAGCAACCTCCCCATGTCGACGTCAACGAGATCCTCGTCCGTCCCGCCGGCCAGCCGACCTAGAGATCCCCGTCCGCCCCACCGGCCAGCCTCTCTAGGATCCTCGTCCGCCCCACCGGCCAGACGCTCTCGTTAATTACCCCCACGTTTTCCCCCAATGAGGGGGAAAACGCGGGGTCGATTGCGGCCGGGGCTAGCCGCGGGCCCCGAGCAGGAGGCGGACGAGCCGCCAATAGGCGCGCAGTGCGAGCCTGACCGGCGCCGAGCGGGCGGCGGGAGGGATGAACGGCGAGTCGAGATCGGCAGTGAGGCAGGAAGCGAATTCCGCCGCGCTCACCGAGCGAGTCGCCTGGATCTGCCGACGCTCGCGCAGCAGGCGGGGGAGCCAGCGCAGCACGTCCAGGTACGCCGCCAGTTTCTGGGCCCCCCATCCGGCTCCGAGCGAGGCGGGTAGCAGGGCCAGCTCGGTCGCGATCAGAGCCGGACCGAGGAGGACGAGGAGGGGCGAGGGATAGACGCGGATCAGGAAGGCCCAGCGGTTCCGCTCAAGCCATCGCCACTTGTGCTGACGGGAGCCGAACTCGTACTCGTGGTCCACCGCCGCCGCCGGTTCGATCCCCAGCGCCCCGCCGCGCAGCCGCAGGCGCAGGGAGAGGTCGACGTCCTCGTGGTAGAGGAAGAAGGGCTCGGGGAAGCCCCCCGCGTCCTCCCAGGTGCTGCGCGGCATGGCCAAGCAGGCGCCGGAGAGCGCCGGGACCTCGCCGGGCGGCGGCGCGACGCCGATCGGGCGCCCGTGCGAGCCCGCCCAGACCAACCCGGTGAAGTGGACCGGGTTGCCGGCCGAGTTGATCCTGACCCCTCCGTGGTCCACGACCAGCGCCTGCCAGGCGGCCCAGCCGCGCCGCTCCGTGAACGGGCGGCGGATCGCTTCCCCCCACCCTTCCATCGGCGCCGCGTCGGGATTGAGCAGGACCAGGAGCTCGCCGCCGGCCAGGTTCGCGCCGGCGTTGCAGGCTTCGGCAAAGCCCGTGTTGCGCGTGCAGCGGACCAGGCGAGCCCCGGGCGCGATCGAGGCGACGGCCTCCGCGGTGCCGTCACTCGAGCCGTTGTCGACCACGATCAGCTCGTCCTCGGGGCCCAGCTCCGACCGCAGGGCGGGCAGCGTGCGTTGCAGCTCCCTGCGGCTGTTCCAGGTGACGATGAGGACCGAGAGGGTCGGGGACACCGGGGCGGGAGGCTAGATCAAGGCGCCCCGGGGTGAGGCAGGCCTACCTCCTGCGGTGAGCGCGGCTGCCCCGTCGCCGTTGCTTCTTGCAGGGCAGCCGGAGCTTCGGGCGGAGCTTCACCCGCTTGCCGCTGTGGGCGAAGAAGCGAACGAAGGCGCGCATCTTCCTGCGCTTCCCGGCCCTCTTACGCGCCCGCTTGCCCTTCCCCACCTTCTTCTTGACACAGAGGTTGCGGGAGTTGGTGAGAATGCCGCGCTTGCCTCCTCGGACCGTGAGAATGAACTTCGAGACCGGAACGTCGGGGACAACGTCGAAGGTATTGCGGATCCGGCCCTTGACGCTGTCCGTGCGTCCCACGAGGTCGATTTCGAACTGTCCGCGCAGGGAGGCGACGAGGTCGGGGAGCAGGTTGTCCGAGGAGCGCAGGATGACCGGCCCCTGAAGCGGCTCGTCGAGCAAGGGCGTGAAGGCGCGCGCAAAGCCGTAGATCGAGTTCTTGGGGCAGGCCCCGGCTGCGTACTGCACCCTCGTGCAGACCTTGCCGATATTGCCCTGGTCGAGGATCAGCCCCCGGGGAAGGGTCGCCACCGCGCGGCTGACGTTGGCGTCCCCCGGGCGAGCGATGACCACGGCGCGCAGTTTGGGGTTCTTGGCGCGGCGCCTGGCGCCGAAGAGCCGGAGGAAGATCTTCGGGCGGAAGCCGAGGGCGTCGCAGCCGCCCACCTGGAAGGGAGCCGAGACCAGCACGGAGCTGAAGGCAGCCGGGTCGGCCGGGTTCGAGCCACCGCCGTTGATCGTCCCGGTGACCGGCATCGGCGAGCAGTTGGTGGGGTTCAGGGAGAAGTTCGGCCGGTCGAGTCGCACCGTGACCCGGCCGATGTCGAGCAGGGCGCCGCCGAAGACGTGGGGGATCGGGTCGGAGACGGCACGCACCCGGGCTGTCCGCCGATCGATGAACAACGCCACCCGCGCCACGACCGAGCCGAAGTCGAAGGGCCCGGCCGCGGCGGGGGTGACGATTGCCAGGGACAGGGGGGCCCCGTTGTAGGGGCCTGCGAGGAAGGCCTTGCCGGAGATCTGAAGGGGTTCGGGGCCGCTGCCCGCGTGCACCGTCGCGCTGCCCACCAGGCTCGAGCCGGGACAGCTCGACGCACCCGACTCCTCGGCGGCGCTGCGAACCGTGGCGGCGGCTATCGCGGCCTCAGGGCAGTAGGTGAGGCCGGCGAGCTTTGCGCTCAGGCCCGGCGGCAGGTCGACGGTGGCCGCCTTCAACTCCTGATGGCCGCCGGCCGTGGTCATGTCCACGCTGAAGGGACTGAATGCCCCCGCCCTGGGGTTCGAGGTCTCGACGCCGAACCCGGGGCCGAAGGGGCGCTCGCCGAGAGAGGCGGCGCACGGCCCACCGCCTGGCGCGGAGGTCAGGCTGAAGTCGTCCCCCGGGGCGACGGCCGCGTTGCCCGACCACGGGGTCAGCTCCGTCGTCGCTGAGTGGGGCCCGCAGGTAGCCGGACTCGTCAGCGGCGCTCGCGGGCCATCGTTGAAGTCGAGGTGGAAGGCGCTGAAGGGCACCTGCGGCAACCCGGGCAGGGGCGCCTTGCCGCGGGCCTCGTCGTCGAACGTCGTGCTCAGCCGGCCGGTCTGGGGATCGGCGTGAACCCTGCCGAGCAGGCGGGCCGATATGCCGTAGCGGGCCGACTCGGCGGTGACGAAGATCCGGTACGCGTCGCCGGAGGCGGGATCTCGGCTGAGCTGCTGTCCGATGAAGATGTCCCCGGTCAGCGAGCCCGGCGGCAGCGGCGGGGTCTCGACCGAGACGTCGCCGACCTTCGAGGCGGGCGGGCAGGCAACCGGGTTCCTCGTGCCCTTGCCGAACTGGGCGTCGGTGCAGGCGACGAGACCGGTCGCAGCGGCCGGGTTGAGGCCCATGCCGAGCGGGAGGTCGGCTCGCGCCGCCCTCACGTGGGAGCTGCTCTGTTTTTCCTCCTTGCCGGGATCCTGGATCTCGGGGACGTTCACGGTGACGGCCGGTCCGGCCGGCGAGTCGGTCTGCGCGGTGCCGGCCTCGGCCTCGATCGTCGCATCGAGCGGTATCTCCTCGCATTCTTTGGGCGAGGTTTCCGGTGGAATCCGGGACTCGAAGGGGGGCTCCGCATCCCCGGGGAAGCTGTAGCTCGGGTCTTCTTCTTCGGTCAGGGAGGCCGCCAGCAACCAGGTCGAGTAGGCGTGCTCGAAGGGCGGCTCCGCCGGCCCCAGGCAGGTCGTGGGCGTCGTGATGAAGGTGCCGTCGCCCGAAGTTCCGTCGAAGACCAGCCGGTTTTTCAGCACGACCCCGCCTTCGAGGAGCGGCAGTTCGGCGAAGGGCGTTTCCGGCACGTCGATCGTGAAGCCCTCGTGGTAGTCGCTCTCCCAGGCGACATCGGCGCGCAGGAAGATGTCGTTGCCGAGTAGATGAAGGCCGAACAGAGCAGGCTCGCCTTCGGGCGGCACGAGGTTGTAAACGACGGGCGGAGGCCCCGGAAGGGGCGTCGGGACGCCCAGCAGCGATGCGGTGACGAAGCTCTCGCCGACCGCGGAGCCGGCCGGACAGGTCGCCGGATCCGC
>DASUUD010000028.1:0-10952 GCA_036374255.1 Solirubrobacterales bacterium
GGAACGCGCCCGCGCTCGTCGAGGGGCACCGAGAGCCGGCGCAGGCTGGGATGGGGAGCGACGCCGGCCGTCCAGACTACGGTTCGGCTCGGCAGGGTCTCGCCGCTGGAGAGGCGGGCGCTGCGCTCGTCCACCTCCTCGAGTGTGGTGCCCAGGCGGATGTCGATCCCCCGGCCCCGCAGCTCCCGCAGGGCGTATTCGGCCAGCTCCGCGTCGATCTCGGGCAGCACCCGGTCGGTCGCCTCGACAAGGACCCAGCGCATGCCGTGCAGGCGGGCGCGCGGATACCGCTCCATCGCGTCGGCGGCGAAGTCCTGCAGCTCCGCGAGTGCCTCCAATCCGGCATAGCCACCGCCGACGAAGATGTAGGTGAGAAGCTCGTCGCGGCGCCCCGGGTCCTCGGTCGCGTTTGCCGCCTCCAGGGTCTCGACGACGTGGTTGCGAAGCCAGATCGCGTCGGCGAGGGTCTTGAAGCCGATCGCGTGCTCGGAGAGGCCCGGGACCGGCAGGACCCTTGAGACCGATCCCGCCGCGAGCAGGAGCTGGTCGTAGCGCAGTTCCTCCATCTCGCCCTCGCGCGTCCGCAGCTCGACCGTGCGCGCCGCCGGGTCGTGACCGACGACCGCCCCGAGGCGCAGGTAGGTGCGGTCCAGGATCTCGCGCAGGGGAGTGACCACGTGCCGCGGCTCGAGCGTCCCCGCGGCGGCCTCCGGCAGGAACGGCGTGTAGAGCATGAAGTTGACGTCGTTGACCAGCGTCAGCCGGGCGGACTGACGCGGCATGATCCGCTCCAACTCCCTCGCCGCCATCGCGCCGCCGAACCCACCACCGGCGATGACGACGTTCCAGGCCATGCACCCAAAATTACACCTTGTAACAACGTGTTACAAGGTGTTGCATCAGGCAAATCCTGCGTCGCCTGGGACGGGGTCGGGGACCCTCGATCAACCTTCGAGGTGCTGCAGGATCAGGCGGTTGACCTCGCCCCCGTCGGCGCGGCCCTTGGTCTCCTTCATCACCGCTCCGACGATCGCGCCGATTGCCTTGCGGTTGCCGGAGCGGACCTGCTCGGCGGCCTCGGGATTGGCCTCGATCGCGGCGACTACGATCGTCTCCAGCTCGCCGCTGTCGGAGATCTGCGCGAGTCCCTCCCGCTCTACGATCGCCTCCGGGTCACCGCCCTCGGAGACGAGCGCCGCCAACACCTGCTTGCCGCTGCCGTGGGAGATCTTTTTCTCCTGAACCATCGCGACCAGTGACGCGAGAGCAGCCGGCTCAACCTTGGAGTCGGCGGCCTCCTCACCGCCGTCCTGGCGCAGCGCCGCGGCGAGCTCGCCCGTCACCCAGTTGGCGACCACGCGCGGCTCGACTCCCTCGGCCGCCTGCGCCGTCTGCTCGAAGTAGGCTGCGGTCTCCGGGTCGGCGGCGAGCAGCGCCGCGGTGTCCTGCGCCAGCCCGAGCTGCTCGGTGTAGCGCCCGATGCGGGCCTCGGGGAGCTCCGGAAGCGACTCGCGCGCCTCGCTCAGCATCGCCTCGGTCGGCGCGAGCGGGACGAGGTCCGGCTCGGGGAAGTAGCGGTAGTCGTGGGCCTCCTCCTTGGAGCGCAGCGGATGAAGCGTGCCGTCCTCGGGGTGGAAGTGCAGCGTCTCCTGGACCACGCTCTCCCCCGCCGCGATCAGTGCCCGCTGGCGCTCCAGCTCCGCCTCTATCCCCCGTTCGAGGAAGCGGAAGCTGTTCATGTTCTTCAGCTCCGTCTTCGTCCCCAGCTCCTCGCTTCCGGAGGGGCGGACCGAGACGTTGGCGTCGACCCGCAGGCTCCCCTCCTCCATGTTCACGTCGGAGACGCCGAGCTGGCGGATCGTCGTCCGCAGCAGCCGCGCCCATGCTCCTGCGTCGGCGGCGCTGCGCAGATCGGGCTCGGTGACGATCTCCACCAGGGGGGTGCCGCCTCGATTGAAGTCGACCAGCGAGGCGCCCGAGCCGTGGATCCGGCCCGACCCGCCGAGGTGGATCATCTTCGCAGCGTCCTCCTCGAGGTGGGCGCGATGGATGCGCACTTCCCCCAGCTTCCCGCTTCGCGCAAGCGGGATGTCGTACTGGCTGATCTGGTACGCCTTCGGGTTGTCGGGATAGAAGTAGTTCTTGCGGTGGAAGATCGACCGGGGGGCGACCTCGCACTCGAGCGCCGACGCGATCTTCAACGCATAGCGGATCGCCTCCTCGTTCGGCACCGGCAGAACGCCGGGATGCGCAAGGCAGACCGGGCAGGTATGGATGTTCGGCTCGTCGCCGAAGGACAGCTCGCAGCCGCAGAACATCTTGGTCCGGGTCGACAGCTGGACGTGGATCTCCAGCCCGATCACAGCCTCGAGGTCAGCCATCCGCCCCCTCCCCGGGTCTCGCCTTGAAGCCGATCTCCCCCTCCAGGGCATGGGCGGCCTCGAGCAGTCGCTGCTCGGCGAAGGCCGGCGCCGCGATCTGGAAGCCGACCGGAAGGCGCGGCCCCCCGCCGTCCGGCTCGGCAAGCCCGGCCGGGATCGAGATCGCAGGAATCCCGGCGAGGCTCATAGGGACCGTGAAGAAGTCGTTCATGTACATCGCGAGCGGGTCGTCGGTCTTCTCGCCGAGGCGGAAGGCGACCGAGGGCGAGGTCGGCGTGACCACGAAGTCGTGCTCGGCGAAGACCGCGGCGTAGTCCTCGGCGATCTTCGTGCGCACCCTCTGCGCCCGGCCGTAGTACGCCTCGTAGTAACCGGAGGAGAGCGCGTAGGTCCCCAGCATGATCCGCCGCTTCACCTCCTCGCCAAACCCCTCGGCGCGCGTCGACTCGTACATCTCGATCAGGTCGCCGGCCTCGACCCTGGCCCCGTAGCGGACCCCGTCGTAGCGGGCGAGATTCGATGATGCCTCGGCCGGGGCGATCACGTAGTAGGCGGAGATCCCGTGCTCGGCGTGCGGCAGCGCCGCCTCGGAGATCTCGCCCCCCAGCCGCTCGATCCGGGCCAGGGTCGCCTCGAAGACGTCTCGCACCCCCGGCTCTATCGCGTCCTGGGCAAGCTCCGCCGGAACCGCGAAGCGCAGACCCTCGAGGTCCTCGCGGCTGGGCGGCTCAACCCCGCCGTCGATGCCGACCGAGGTGGAGTCGCAGTCGTCGTGTCCCTGCAGGACGCCGAGCATCAGCGCGGCGTCCGTCACGTCGCGGGTCAACGGGCCGCACTGGTCGAGTGAGGAGGCGAAGGCGATCATGCCGTAGCGGGAGACCGCCCCGTAGGTGGGCTTGAGGCCGACGATCCCGCAGAGGGAGGCCGGCTGGCGAATCGAGCCACCCGTGTCGGTTCCGATCGCCCACGGCGCAAGGCCCCCCGCCACCGCCGCGGCCGAGCCGCCCGATGACCCGCCTGGAACGCGATCGCGGTCCCATGGGTTGAGAACCGGCCCGTAGGCCGAGTTCTCGTTCGAGGAGCCCATCGCGAACTCGTCCATGTTGGTCTTGCCGAGGACCTGCGCCCCAGCCTCGGCGAGCCGCCTCACCGCGGTCGCGGTGTAGGGAGGCCGGTATCCCTCGAGGATCCGCGAGGCTGCGGTGGTCGGCACGCCCTCGGTGCAGAAGATGTCCTTGACCGCCGCCGGGATCCCCCCAAGCGGCCCCCGGCCGGCGCTGCCGGCCCCCTCGCCGCGCCACAGATAGGCGTTCAGCTCGTCGCCCTCCGCCGCCTCCCGCCAGGCGCCGAGGTACTCCTCCGGGGAGATCTCCCCGCTCGCGATCCGCTCCCTCGCCGCGGAGACGGTCAGCTCCAGGAGTCCGTCCGCGCTCATTCTGCCTCGGCCTGCGGCGAGGGTACGCGGAAGGCACCCTCGGCCGGATCGGGCGCCTGCTCCAGGACCACGTCCCTCGGCCAGCTCGGCCGGGGCTCGTCCGCCCGGAGCACGTTCTCCAGCTCGACGACGTGCGAGGTCGGCTCGACCCCGTCCAGGTCGAGCTCCCCGATCCGATCGACGTGATCGAGGATCCCGGACAGCTCCCCAGCCATCCTCTCCACCTCGTCCTCGCTCAGCTTCAGCCTCGCCAGGCGGGCCACATGGAGCACCTGCTCGCGGTCGATCACGCGGGTGATTCTAGGGTCGCACCCCGGAGACGGGTCCCCGCGCCAACCACTCCGCGTTTGGCTGGGCAGCCAGTTAGAGTCAGCGCCGATGAGGGGTGCAGCGGCCGAGCGGTTCGTGGTTCTGAGCCTTCGTCTGCTCGCGCTCAGCTTCGCCGTCGTCGGGATCCTCTTCATCGCCGTCCCGGACGGCGTCCTCGATGTGATCTCCGACCTCGGCGACTCGCTCGGCGATTTCACCCGGGCCCCCGAGACCGAGGTGCAGCTCTGGCTGGCCCTCGGCTTCGCCTACATGGTGGTGATCACGGGGATCTGCCTCGTCGCCCAGGCCGATGTCGTCCGCTTCCGGCCGCTGCTGATGGTGCTGGCCGCCGGCAAGACCGCCTCGTCGCTGGCGTCGCTCGCCTTTTACCTGTTCGACCAGGACGTCTTCATCTACCTCCTCAACTTCCTGGTCGACGGCTTCCTGGCCCTGGCGGCAGTGTGGTTGTGGTCGCTGGCCGGCCGCGTGGGCCGCCTGCCGGCGCCCGGCTGAAGGCGCGCGCCGGGGTTGTCGGCCGCCGAGCAGCGCACCCTCAGCGCGATCTGCGAGGCGATGGCTCCCCGCCTGGACGGCTTGCCCGCGGCGGAGCGGGAGGTAGATGTCTCCGGGCCGATCGGCGAGCACATGAGCTCCTTCTCCCCGCGGGTCCTCGCACGGCTCCGCCTCGGCCTGCGCGTCTTCGAGTGGCTCCCCTTCCCCTGGCGGTTCAGTCGCCTCGGCGTCTCCGAACGCGAGGATTTCCTGCGCCGCATGGAGGGGTCCCGCTTCGCCCTCCACCACGAGCTGCTACTTCTCGCCAAGACCCTGACGACGCTCGGCTACGCGATCGACCCCAGGGTCGAACGCAGGGTGGGCATCCGGACGAGTTGCGGGCTGGCCGACGGCACGCTCCCCGAGCCGGCGGGGCCCCTGGGCGACCTCACGCCCCCCGCTGAGGTCGAGGAGTGCGATGTGGTGATCGTCGGCTCGGGAGCCGGAGGGGCCGTCGCCGCGACAACCCTCGCGGAGGCTGGCCTGGACGTGATCGTGCTCGAGGTCGGCCGCAGCTTCAACCGCGACAGCTATCCGGGCGATCCGCTCGAGGCAATCTCGGCGCTCTACCGCGACGGCGGTCTGACCATCGCGGAGGGGCGGCCGCCGATCCCGATCCCGGTCGGGAAGGCGGTCGGCGGCACCACGGTGATCAACTCCGGGACCTGCTTCCGGGCCCCGGAGGAGATTCTGGACCGCTGGCGGGAGCGGTACGGCATCCCCTGGACGGGTGACCTCGACCCCGACTTCGCCGAGGCGGAGGAGTTCCTGCGGGTCAAACCGATCGACCCGGAGCGAATGGGGCGCAACGGTCAGCTGGCGATGGAGGGGGCGGCCGCCCTCGGCGCAAGCGGCGGACCGATTTCCCGCAACGCGGGCGACTGCGTGCAGTGCAGCTCTTGTCCCTACGGCTGCCGGATCGACGCCAAGCGCGGCATGCACGTCAGCTACCTGCCGCGGGCGGTCGCCGCCGGCGCTCGGATCCGGGCCGGCGTCGAGGCCCGTCGCGTCCGCGTCGAGGGCGGCCGTGCCGCCGGGGTGGCCTGCATCGCGCACGGCCGGGACGGCGGCAACGGCTCCCCCCGCAACTACGCGGTGCGCGCCCGCCGGTCCACGATTCTCGCCGGCGGGGCGTTCGGCACCCCCGAGCTGCTGCTCCGCTCCGGGCTGGGGGGCGACCAGGTGGGGCGCAACCTCCGAGTCCACCCCGCCTGCTGGGTGGGGGCCCGCTATCCGGAGGAGGTGCGCGGCTGGGAGGGCGTGATGCAGAGCTACTACATCGACGAGTGGGAGGCGGAGGGGCTGCTGCTGGAGGCAACCTTCACCCCGCTTCCCTTCGGCGGCGCCTGGTTGCTCGGCTCCGGGAGGGAGCACCAGGAAGCGATTCTCGGCTTCGACAGGATCGGCTCGATCGGCGTCCACCTCTCCGACGACTCGGAGGGCCGGGTCGGGCTTTCCCGCGACGGTTCGCTGCGGGCGACCTACCGGCTCACCGACGACGATGCCCGGCGCCTCGGCTTTGGGATCGCCCGCGCGGCCGAAGTCCACTTCGCCGCTGGAGCGCTCGAGGTGTATCCCAACCTGGGCGGCTACGGGGCGCTGCGCCGGGAGCAGCTCACGGCGTTCGAGGCGAAGGCCGTCGAGCCCGCCGAGCTGCGCCTCGAGGCCTTCCACCCGATGGGAACGGCGCGGATTGCCGCCGACCCGGCCGACGGCGTCTGCGCCCCCGATGGCTCCGTCAACGGGGTCGAGGACCTCTACGTCGCCGACGCCTCCCTCTTCCCCACTTCCGTTGGGGTCAACCCGATGATGACAATCATCGCCTTCTCGAAGAAAGTCTCCAGCGAACTCATTCCTGCGTAGGACGTCGTCCTCAGTCGGCTGGCTGCGGGTCACGCACCCTAGTGCGCTCCCCTTGCCGGCCTCCCTGCCTTCTAGTCCTACTTTGGACTGAGTCCGCTGGGACCTCGGTCATCCCCTGGGCGGGGGTGATGGGGGTGGTTGTTGTGGCGGAGGCGGCGGCTGTTGGCCCGGCGGGGGTGGCGGCGGTGGAGCCTGCTGACCCGGCGTGGGGGGCTGTTCACCCGGAGCCGGTGGCTGCGGAGGGCCGCCCGCCGGGGGTTGTCCGCCGCCGCCTCCGGAGAGACGGTCGGCAGCGTCGCCGAAGGTGACCCCTTCCTCGCGCATCGCGCTGAAGCCCCCGTAGGCGATCCCCGCCGCGGCGACCAGGCTGAGGAAGATCCCGATCTTCAGCGTGATGTCAACCGAGACGCCGCCGAACGACTCGCCTCCCGGAGGGTCGATGATGCGGTAGAGGATCAGAAGGAAGGCGACGGCGCCGAGCACCGCAACGAACGTGTTCAGCGAGATCGGCGGCTCGAGGTCGGCGTCGGTGAGGCGGACCACGGCGACGCCGATCGCTACGACGATCGCCGCCATCAGGAATATCGGGATCACGTCCAACGCGTCCCATGCGCTGCCCCCGCCCGGCACCTCCCCTGAGAACCCGGTGACGCTCTCCACCTTCGCGCCGAACCAGTCGAAGAACATGAATATGAACAGCAGAACCGCGGACGCCGCGGAGATCTTCTCTCCGGTGCTCAGCCTGTCAGCTTCCATCTACAAATTCCTCCAGTGACTCGGGGTCGCCCCGACCCTACACCCGCGATCGGGCGGCAGCGAGCGTATTGACCAGCAGCATGGCGATCGTCATCGGGCCCACCCCCCCGGGCACAGGGGTGATCGCCCCCGCGACCTCGGCGACCGCCTCGAAGTCGACGTCCCCGCACAGACCGTCGTCGGTCCGATTCATGCCGACATCGATCACGACGGCGCCCGGCTTCACGGCGTCGGCGCCGAGCAGGCGCGGCACGCCGACCGCGGCGACGAGGACGTCGGCACGGCGGCAGACGGCGGCCAGGTCTCGGGTCCGCGAGTGGCAGACCGTCACCGTCGCGTCGGCGGCCAGCAGCAACCGCGCGACGGGAACGCCGACAAGCTTCGAACGTCCGACGACGACGGCTTCGGCGCCCTCCAACTCGACCTTCTCGTGGCGCAGCAGCTCCAACACCCCGGCCGGCGTGCAGGGGACGAGCCCGGGCATTCCGTGCGCCAGCAGCCCGGCGTTGGCAGGCGTCAGACCATCGACGTCCTTGCCCGGGTCGATCACCGCCACGACCCGGTCCGGATCGATCTGGTCGGGCAAGGGAAGCTGCACGAGAATGCCGTCGACGTCGTCCTCGAGGCCCAGGTGGGCGACCAGCTCGAGCACCTCGTTTTCGCTGGCCCCCGCCGGCAGGTCGTGGTGGAGCGAGCGCATCCCCGCCTCCTCGCAAGCCCGGTGCTTGTTGCGGATGTAGATCTGGGAAGCGGGGTCCTCGCCGACCAGCACCGTTGCGAGGGTCGGCTCCCTGCCGCTCTCCTCCTTGAATGACTCGACCTCCGCCGCGACCCGCTCCCGCACCTCGGCGGCGACCGCTTTGCCGTCGATCAGCCGGGCAGCCACGAGCGAACCCTACGTCTAACGCTTCCGGATCGGCGCGTAGTCGGCCATCAGCTTGCGCTCGGTGCCGTCGCCGGCGAAGCGGACGACGACGACCCCGCCGGGCTCCACCGCCGTCACGACCCCCTCGCCGAAGGCCGCGTGGACGACGTCGTCACCGGTGCGCAGCTCCAGCGCGGGTCCCGGCTCGGGCGGCGTGGCCGCAGCGGCGCCGGCCGCCGCGACCCCGGCGCCCGGGGCGCTGGACTCACGCTGGATCAGCTCGCCGGGCAGCTCGTCGACGAAACGGGACGGAAGGTTTCGCTCGGCTCGCCCGAACAGGCGCCGCTCGCGGGCCCAGGTCATGTAGAGGCGCCGCTGGGCCCGCGTGATCCCGACGTAGCAGAGGCGCCGCTCCTCTTCCTCGCCCCCCTCTTCCAGCGCCCTCATGTGAGGAAAGGCACCCTCCTCGCAACCGACGATGAAGACCGTGTCGTACTCGAGGCCCTTGGCGTTGTGCAGGGTCATCAGGGTGATCAGCGACTCGTCCCGAAGGCCGTCCTGCTCGGTGTAGAGGGAGATCTGCTCCAGGAACTCCTCCAGGGGCGCGACCTCCGCCTCGCCCTCCAGCTCGCGGTTGACGTCGAACTCTGCGGCGACGCCGACCAGCTCCTCGAGGTTCTCGGCCCGGCCCTCAGCCTCCACGGTGCGCTCCGCCGCAAGCGCGTCGAGGTAGCCGCTCTCGCGCAGGGTCGCCTCGAGCAGCTCCGCCACGGGGGTCGAATCCACCCTCGCGCGCAAGCCCTCCATCGTCTCGTGGAAGCGCGAGATCGCCTTGATCGCGGCGGCGCCCAGTCCGGGGACCCCCTCGGCGCGGGCGGCCACCTCCCAGATCGGCAGGCCCGTGGTGTTCGCGTGGGCGGCGAGGCGCCCCTGGCTGGTCTTGCCGATCCCCCGGCGCGGCGAGTTGACGACCCGCGCGAAGGAGATCTCGTCGGACGGGTTGACGAGCAGGCTGAGGTAGGCGACCGCGTCCTTGATCTCGGCCCGCTCGTAGAACTTGGTGCCGCCGATCACCTGGTAGGGCAGCTCGAAACGGACCAGGGTGTCCTCCAGCACGCGGCTCATAGCGTTGGTCCGGTAGAAGACGGCGACGTCCTCTCGGCGCACGCCGTCCTCGTCTGCGAGGCGCTCGATCTCCCCCGCCACCCAGCGCGCCTCCTCGTGCTCGTCGCGCAGCTCCTCGAGCCTCACCGGGTCGCCACCCGCAAGCTCTGTCCAGAGGCGCTTCGGCCGGCGCTCCCGGTTGCGCTCGACCACCGCGTGCGCTGCCGAGAGGATGGTCTGGGTGGAGCGGTAGTTCTGCTCCAGCTTCACCACCTCCGCTTCGGGGAAGTCGCGCTCGAAGTCGAGGATGTTGCGGATGTCGGCGTGCCTGAATCCGTAGATCGACTGGTCCTCGTCCCCTACGACCATCAGGTTGCCGTGCTCGGAGGTGAGCAGCTGCAGCAGCCGGTACTGGGCGTGATTGGTGTCCTGGTACTCGTCGACGAGGACGTGGCGGAAGGTCCGCCGCCAACGTTCCCGCACCTCCTCGGAGATCTCCAGCGCGTTGACGGTGCGGACAAGCAGGTCATCGAAGTCCATCGCGTTGGCGGCCAGCATCCGCTTCTCGTAGAGGGCGTAGACCTGGGCGACCGTTTCCTCGAAGACGTTGTCCGGCGCGCTCTCCGCGTAGGCGTCGGGGTCGATCAGCCTGTTCTTCGCCCCGGAGACCTGGGCGCGGATCGAGCGCGGCGGGAAGCGCTTCGGATCGGCCCCCAGCTCGTCCATGCAGCGTTTCAGCATGCGCAGCGAGTCGGCCTCGTCGTAGATCGTGAAACTGCGCGAGTAGCCCAGCCGCTCCGCGTCGGCGCGCAGCATGCGCGCGCAGGCGGAGTGGAAGGTCATCACCCACATTGCGCGCGCGGCGCGGCCGACCAGGTCCTCGACCCGCTCCCGCATCTCGGCCGCGGCTTTGTTGGTGAAGGTGATGGCGAGGATCTCGCCCGGCCGCGCCGCCCCGGTCGCCAGCAGGTAGGCGATGCGGTGGGCGAGCACCCGCGTCTTGCCCGATCCGGCCCCCGCAAGAACCAGCAGCGGGCCCTCGCCGTGGCGGACCGCCTCGCGCTGGGGCTCATTCAGGTTGGCGAGCAGTCGCTCGGCGCGGTCGGCGCCGGGCTCGGTCGGGGCCCCCTCGGCGGCTTCGGCGGCCCCCAGGGGGTTCTCGGACTCGGTCTCGAGCATCGTCAGCCGAGAATAGAGGGGGACGCGGAGGGCTCAGCCACCGGCCGAGGAGCGGCCGGTGCGGGGACGCAGATCGGGCTCCTCACCAGCCGCCTCGCCGTCGCCGTCGAGCTCGCCGAGCCGCTTCTCCAGCGCCGCGATCCGCTCCGAGAGGCCCTTGATCGCCTCGGCGATCGGGTCCGGCAGGTGGATCCAATCGGTGTCGGGCCCTTCCACCCGGCGCCCTTCCACCCTGACCGGGTGCCCCGGGTTGCCGACCACGGTGGAGCCGGGCGGGACGTCCTCGACGACGACCGTGTTGGCGCCGACCTTGGCGCCGTTGCCGACCGAGATCGGCCCCAGCAGCTTCGCTCCGGAGCCGACCGTGACGTTGTCGCCGAGCGTCGGGTGGCGCTTGCCGGGCTGGAAGCCGGTGCCCCCGAGCGTCACTCCCTGGTAGAGGGTGACGCAGTCGCCGATCTCGGCGGTCTCTCCGATTACCACGCCGGAGCCGTGGTCGATGAAGAAC
>DASUUD010000029.1:0-2076 GCA_036374255.1 Solirubrobacterales bacterium
CGTGTTTCCGTGATCAAGCTCATCTTCTCCCGCCCGGCGGATCCGGTCGAGAGCTTCAGCGAAGCCTTCCGGCTGCGAGGCAAGCGAGACTGATGGCCACTCTGATCTACGCGCTCTGCGCGCTCACCAGCCTCGCCTCCGCGTTGCTGCTGCTTCGCGGGTACCGGGAAAACCGCACCCGGCTGCTCCTCTGGGCCGGCCTCTGCTTCCTCGGCCTCGCTCTCAACAACATCCTCCTCTTCGTCGACCTGGGGCTCGTGCCCGAGCTCGACCTTTCGCTCTGGCGGTCGCTGCCGACGGCGGCGGGGCTGGCGCTGCTGACCTTCGGCCTCATCTGGGACGTCCGATGAGCGGCCTGCTTTCGGGGCTGATCATCGCGGGCTACCTCGTGTGCGGGCTCTTCTTCCTGAAGTTCTGGCGGAGCACCGCCGACCGGCTCTTCCTGACGTTCGCCATCGCCTTCTGGGCGCTCGCGGCACAGCGCCTCATGCTGGTCCTCTTCGCCGGCGTCTCCGGCGCCGAGATCTACCTCTACCTCTTCCGGCTGCTGGCCTTCAGCCTCATCCTGCTGGCGATCGTGAACAAGAATCGCGAGGCACCCGCCGCCTGAGGCTTGCGCCGCCGCCGCCCCCGCGGGGCTGGCGCGCCTTCTGCGTTGTGACCCCCCGCCCGGCCGCCGCTCGACGCCGCTCGTGGTCGACGGTGGAACGCTCCGGCTGCCGCCGCGTGTGGTTCCCCACCCGCTTCGGACGCCGGCCTTGAACGCGATCCTTCCCAGGACCGCTCACCAGAAGCAGGACTCCTCCGACCTTCGAGGCAGCGGCCCGCTCGCTCGCCGCCTCGCCGGCCGTACCGTGGATCCGCGCGACGCGGCGACTGTCGACCGTCGAACACCATCAGCAACGAGGCTCACGTGCCCAGAGGGGACGCTCCCACTCCGGAAAACCGCCCGTCCGCCCGCGCGGCGACGGGCAGAACCGCTTCCGCGCGCTCGCGCGGCGCCAGCCGCGCCCGCGAGGGCTCCAGCAGCGACGGTCCCCCCGCCAACGGCGGGCTCCCCGAGCTGCTCGCGGCGCTCAAGGCGCTCGAGGCGGGCGACTTCTCCGTGCGCATCGGCCTCAACGGCGATCCGCTGATGGTCGAGATCTCCGACGCCTTCAACCGCGTCGCCGCCCGCAGCCAGGGGCTCACCGACGAGGTGGTGCGGGTCAGCACGACCGTCGGCCGGCAGGGGCAGATGGGAGACCGGGCCTCGCTGGGGAACGTGCAGGGCGGCTGGGCGCAGACGCTCGGCTCGATGAACTCGCTCATCACCGACCTCATGCAGCCCACCACGGAGGTGGCTCGGGTGCTCACCGCGGTGGCGCGCGGCGACCTCTCCCAGAAGATGGGGCTGGAGATCGACGGGATCCCGCTCCAGGGTGAGTTCCTCCGCATCGGCACCACCGTCAACACGATGGTGGACCAGCTCAGCTCCTTCGCCTCCGAGGTGACCCGCGTCGCACGGGAGGTGGGAACGGACGGCATCCTCGGCGGCCAGGCGGAAGTGCCCAACGTGGCCGGCACCTGGAAGGACCTGACCGACAACGTGAACCTGATGGCGAGCAACCTCACCTCGCAGGTGCGCGCCATCAAGGACGTGACCACCGCCGTGGCGAACGGCGACCTCTCCCAGAAGATCACCATCGACGTCCGCGGCGAGATCCTGGAGCTGAAGGACACCATCAACAGCATGGTGGACCGGCTCAGCGTCTTCGCCGACGAGGTCACACGGGTGGCGCGCGAGGTGGGAACCGAAGGGAAGCTGGGGGGGCAGGCCGAGGTGCCGAACGTGGCCGGAACGTGGAAGGACCTCACCGATTCGGTGAACTTCATGGCGGGCAACCTGACCGCGCAGGTGCGGAACATCGCGCTCGTCACGACCGCGGTCGCACGCGGAGACCTCTCGCAGAAGATCACCGTCGACGTCCGCGGCGAGGTGCTGGAGCTGAAGGATACGATCAACACCATGGTGGACCAGCTCGGCGCCTTCGCCGACGAGGTCACCCGCGTGGCCCGCGAGGTCGGCACCGACGG
>DASUUD010000030.1:0-6213 GCA_036374255.1 Solirubrobacterales bacterium
TGGGCGGCATCAACCTCTTCCACGCCAAATACCAGCCGCTCCTCTTCCGCGCGTATGCGGCAGAGCCGGGGGATGCCGCCCACCTCGAGCACGTCCTCGAAGTCCGCGGGGAGGAGATCGCCGCGGTGATCGTCGAGCCCCTCGTCCAGGGCGCCGCCGGGATGATCGTCCACCCGCCCGGCTACCTGCGGGCGGTGCGGGAGATCTGCGACCGCTTCGGCGTGCTGCTGATCTGCGACGAGGTGGCGACCGGGTTCGGCCGCACCGGGACGATGTTCGCCTGCGAACAGGAGGGCGTGGCCCCCGACCTGCTCTGCTTGGCCAAGGGTCTCACGGGCGGCTACATCCCCCTCGCCGCCACGCTTGCCACCGAGAGGATCTACGAGGGATTCCTCGGCGCCCCGGAGGAGGCGCGGACCTTCTTCCACGGCCACACCTACACCGGCAACCCGCTGGCCTGCGCCGCCGCCCTCGCCAGCCTCGACGTATTCCGGCGCGAGCGGACGCTCGTCCGCCTCCAACCGAAGATCCGGCTGCTGGAAGAAATGCTGGAGCCCCTCTCCGAGCTGCCGCAGGTGACCGAGGTCCGGGGCCGGGGAATGATGGTCGGCATCGACCTCGGCGAGCACGACCCGGCGCTGCGCCTCGGCCATCGGGTCACCCTGGAGGCACGCAGGCGGGGGGCGATCATCCGCCCCCTCGGCGACGTGGTCGTGCTGATGCCGCCGCTGGCGATCTCCAAGGGCGACCTGCGGCGCCTCGTCGAGATCACGGCCGAATCGATCGAGGCCGCCTGCTCGACGCGGCTCGAGGCGGTCCCAGACGACCCGCCCCCGGTGAGGGAGCCGGCCCGGCGCGCTGCTTGACGATGACGCGCGGCGCGGCCTAGCCGCGTGCCTCGCCCCCCGACCCTTCGAGCCGATCGAGCACCGCGAGCACTGCCCTGGTGTTGGCCTGTGTCTGGTCCCGCAGATCCCGGAGCTCGGTTGTCACTGCCTGCCAGACCCTCTCGTTGCGCAGCGTGATCTCGCGGATGAACTCCCGCAGGTCCTCGTTCTGGCGGCTGAACAGTTCGTGCAGCTCGATGTCGCGGCGACGCCTGAACACCCGTCGATTGTCGCACGGCATCCGCGGCTGATCGAACGCCGGATCGCACGAAATGCGAACTGACGTTGCCCGAAAGACGAGCTAGCGGCGGGGCTCCGTGGAGATCAGCTCGATCGTGTACTGCTCCTCGTAATCGGCATCGGGGGTGCCCTCCATCGTCGCCTCGGTCTCGACCACCCGTCGCAGGAGGAGGCCGTCGAGGCGGCGGCGCCAGTCCTCCCGCGTCGTCGTCCCCGATACCTGGCCCTCGAGGACCACGTCGGAGGTGGTGTGGACGGCGTCAAACCGCTTGCCGGCGACGGTCAGCTTCTCGATGCCCACAACCTGCGAGCGGCTTCGGGCGACGCCGGACTTGGAGCTGCAGGTGCTGGCCCAGCGGGTCCCGGGGGTGCGGAGCTTGCGGCGCGAGGGGGCGCGGCCGCGGCAGCGGTAGCCGTTCTTGCGTTCGCGGCCGAAGAATTCGTGGAACTCGCTGATCTCACGCAGGCCGGAGCCTTTCGGCGGGACGCAGAATTCCGCTTCGGTCCAGCGCTCGGCGAGAACCTGCCAGCGCTCCAGCACGCCGCACGGCCCCCGGTCGATTGTGACCGTGGAGGTTCCGTCGTAGTCGTGGATGGCGCTGAGAAGGCCGGTGTCGGCGCTCTCGGAGCCCCGCGAGCGGTAGCTGTAGACGCCGAGCGCGGCGCCACCCGGGCCCTCTCCCGCGGCGCGGCCCTGCCGGAAGCGTTCGACGGCTTCGCCGACCGTGGCGCGGGTGGTCTCGTCGCTCGGAAAGTTCTGCCAGGCGACATAGCCCACGATCAGGCAGGCCGGAACCAGCAATGCGAGCAATCGTCCCCGCGACACCGCGTAACACTCAAGCAGGTGCGCCGCGACGCTGCGTTATGCGTCGATGAACGCCCGCGCACCGCTATAGGCTGGCTTCGTGAAAGACAGACGGCGAGGACCCGCCGAGCTCCCCAACTTCGGCGAGCCCTCAACCCCAAGGCCGGCGGCCTCTGTCGTCCTGCTGCGGCGGGGTGGCAAGCATTCCGAGCGTGGCCTGGAGGTGCTGTTGCTGAAGCGCAGCGAGAGCGCCCAGTTCATGCCGAGCGTGTGGGTCTTCCCGGGGGGCACGCTCGACCCTGAGGAGGGGGCGAGTGAGTCCGGCTACCGGGCCTGCGCGGTGCGCGAGCTCGCCGAGGAGGCGGGGATCGAGCTGGACGAGGATGCGGAGCTGGTCCCCTTCTCGCGGTGGATCACGCCGGAGGTGGTGAGCAGGCGCTTCGACGCCCGCTTCTACCTCGCCATGGCGCCCGCGCACAGCTCGCCGCGGCCCGACGGCGTCGAGACCACCGAGGCGGATTGGTACGAGCCCAAGGCGGCGCTGGACGCGCAGGCTGCCGACCGGATGGCGATCGCCTTCCCGACCCTGAAGCAGCTCGAGGCGCTGCTGGAGTTCGAGGCCGCCGAGGAGGCGATCGAGGCACACCGGGGGCGCCCGGTGGAGCCGATCCTGCCGAAGATCGTCGGGACGAGGGAGGTGCACCGCATCCTCCTCCCGGGCGACCCTGATTACCCCGGCTGAGCGACTACGCCTGCGGGAAGTGCTCCAGCCCCGCGTGCCAGGGGCCGGGTGGGTAGGTGTGGATCCCGCTCTCCTCCATCTCGGCCTGAAGCCGCCGGAAGAGCTGCCCCGCATTCCGCAGCGCCTCCCTCAGCTCGGCTTCCGTGAGCTCCCGCAGGCGCCAGAGGAACCAGAGCTGGCGGTCGTTGATGCCGAAGTCGATCTCGCCGCCCATCGTCGTGGTCCAGGCGAGAAAGCCGGGTGAGAACAGCTCGCGCAGGGCCAGGGGATCGTACTCGGAGGGGACGGTGGCAATGAACCGCCTGTTGAAGTCGATCGACTCGAACTCGACCTTGCGCGCAAAGCGCTGCGTGATCACCTCGTGGCCCTCGATCGACTCCACGTTGAAGGCGGGGACCACCATCGCCAGGTCGGGCATGTGGGCCTTGGCGAGCAGGGCGCCGGGCAGCACCGCCTTGCCGAACAGCCCACCCGCCTCGCGCTCCTCCGCGTCGCAGGAGGACCCCCAGAAGCCCTCGACGAGCTGGCCGGTGAGGCGGTTGGTGCCGCCGACGCAGAGCGCAACCGGCCCGTCCTTGGGATTGATGCCGCCCACCGGCTCGTAGGTGAGGTCGTGCCGCTCCGCGTAGCGGCGCACCAGCTCGGCCCACCCCCTCGCTTCCTGCTTGGCTCCCATGGCCCGCCGATCCTAGAGGCGCCCGCGTGGTTCCTTCGTCAAGCCATCTGCGACAAGGGAGCCGCGCGCGCGGCCGGCCGATAGGATGCGCCGCATGAAATGGGTCCTCATCGCGATCGCCGCGATCATCGTCATCGCGGCCCTCTACTACATGGCGAAGCGCAACTCGCTAATCGCGGCGCGCAACCGGGTGGATGAGTCCTGGAGCGGAATCGACGTGCAGCTGAAGCGCCGCCACGACCTCGTGCCGAACCTGGTCGAGACGGTGAAAGGCTACGCCGCGCACGAGAGCGAGGTCTTCGAGAAAGCGACCAAAGCGCGGGCCGAGGCGATGTCGGCGCGGAGCGTCGGAGACACGGCCAAAGCCGAGCGGCAGCTGAGCGGGGCGCTGACCGACCTGCGCGCGGTCGCCGAGAACTACCCGCAGCTCCGGGCCACCGAGAACTTCCAGCAGCTCAGCCGCAACCTCTCCGAGCTGGAGGATGAAATCCAGGCCGCGCGGCGGATCTATAACTCCAACGTGCAGTCGTACAACACCTCGATCCAGCAGTTCCCGGCATCGATCATCGCCAAGCAGAGCGGCTTCGAAGCCCGGGAGTTCTTCGAGATCGACGGGGCTGAGCGCGAGCCGGTCTCGGTCAGCTTCGGCAGCTGAGTTTCGTAAGCTTTCCGGCATGACCGCCACCAAGGAAGCGACCCTCTGGATCTGCGAAAGCTGCGGGTTCATCTACGACCCGGAGATCGGCGATCCGGACGGCGGCATCCCGCCCGGAACCCCGTTCGAAGAGATCCCCAAGGACTGGTTCTGCCCCGTCTGCGGCGCGCGGACGTCCGACTTCCGCCCCCTCGAGCCGGGCGAGGCCTAAAGGCTTCTGCCCCGCGGGTCCTGTCGCGCCGCAAGGGGGGCCTGCGGGCGGGGTCGCCCTCGCCCCCCCTTGCACCGCGCCACCCGCGGCAGAAGCGTTTAGGGTTCCCGCCCGATGGGTCATGACGTCGATTGGTTGGTTGTTGGCTCCGGGTTCGGGGGGTCTGTGTCGGCGCTGCGCCTGGCCGAAAAGGGCTACTCGGTGGCAGTGATCGAGTGTGGGAGCAGGTTCGACGACGACGACTTCGCCGAGTCCAGCCTGCGCCAGCCGCGCCGCTACTTCTGGGCGCCGCGGCTGGGGATGCGGGGCGTCTTCCGCATGACCTTCTTCAAGGACGTCCTGGTCGTCTCGGGAAGCGGCGTCGGGGGCGGCAGCCTGGGCTACGCGAACACGCTCTACCGTGCCCGCCCCGCCTTCTTCGAGGACTCCCAGTGGGCCGACCTCAGGGACTGGGCGCAGGAGCTGAAGCCCCACTACGACACCGCGGAACGGATGCTCGGAGTGGTCGGGTACGAGGGAATGGGCCCCGCCGACATCCTGCTGAAGGAATACGCGGAGGAGATCGGCGTCGGAGACACCTTCACCAACACGCGGGTCGGGGTCTTCTTCGACCAGCCTGGGCGCGAGGTGCCGGACCCCTTCTTCGAAGGAGAGGGCCCAACCCGGACCGGCTGCATGCGCTGCGGGAGCTGCATGGTCGGCTGCCGCCACGGCGCCAAGAACACTCTGATGAAGAACTACCTCTGGTTCGCCGAGAAGCTGGGCGTGGAGATTCACCCCGAACGCCAGGTGACCGAGATCCGGCCGCTCGGCGCGGAGGACGGCTCGGACGGGTACGCGGTGACCAGCGTGCGCTCGGGGGCCTGGGTGCGACGGAAGCGCCGCACCATCACCGCTCGCGGCGTTGTCGTCGCAGCCGGAGCGCTGGGCACCAACAACCTGCTCGCCAACTGCAAGCACAGCGGCGCCCTGCCGCGGCTCTCCGAGCGGCTCGGGGAGGTGGTACGGACCAACTCCGAGTCGATCCAGTCGGTCACCGCGCGCGACGATGAGCGCGATTTCAGCCGCTCCGTGGCGATCACCTCGAGCATCTACCCGGACCCCGACACCCACATCGAGGTCGTCACCTACGGCGAGGCCGGCGACGCCGTCAGCGGGACGTTCACCGCGATGGCGGGGCCGGGGACGCGGGTGACACGGCCGCTGAAGTGGATCGCGGCGATGCTGCGCCACCCCCTGCAGACTCTGCGGATGCGGATCCCCTACCGCTGGTCGCGGCGGACGGTGATCCTGCTGGTGATGCAGACGGTCGACGCGGCCATGCACCTGCGCCCCAGGCGCAAGCTGTTCGGGCGGGGAGTGCGCCTGCAGACCGAGCAGGACCCGGAGCGGCCCAACCCGATCTACCTGCCGGAGGCGGTGAAGGCGACCGAATGGTTTGCGAAGCGGATCAGGGGGATCCCTCAGAGCGCCCTCACGGAGTCGATCCAGAACGTGCCGACCACGGCACATATTCTCGGCGGCGCGGTGATCGGCGCCGATCCCGAGAGCGGCGTGGTCGATGCCGGCAACCGCGTCTTCGGCTACGAGAACCTGCTCGTCACCGACGGCGCCTCGATCCCCGCCAACCCCGGGGTCAACCCCAGCCTGACGATCACCGCCAAGGCGGAGCACGCCATGAGCCTGATCCCGCCCAAGGGGGACGCCGCTGCTCCGCGCCACTTACCCAAAGCGGCGCGGCCGGCAACTCCGATCCCCAGTCCCTAGAACGGGCGCGAAAACCAAGCAGGTCGGGGGATGCAGGGAGGCCGGTGAGGGGAGCGCACTGTTTCGTGCGTGACCCGATCCGCCGACCGAAGACCCCGAGATGCGCTGGTTTGCAGCGTCCGCTACCGGGCGAACCTCTCACCCACGTAGTCCCAGTTGACGACGTTCCAGAAGGCGTCGATGTACTCGGGGCGCCGGTTCTGGTACTTGAGGTAGTAGGCGTGCTCCCA
>DASUUD010000031.1:0-4905 GCA_036374255.1 Solirubrobacterales bacterium
CAAGCGGGCCCAACTGGTCCCCGCCGACCTCTGCCGGGCTGGCCTGGCCAGCCTGAACGACCTCGACCGCCTGACCGCCTTCGCCGACAACCTCGTACCGCACGTTCTCCGCCTCGACGGCGTGCTGGTCCTCGACCCGGGCCTGGCGGCGGCGATCGACGCGGAAGAGCTGCTGCGCCACGGCTCGGCCGAGGAGGTCGAGTTGCGGGCCTGTGCCGTCCACGCGATCGAGCTGCTCGCCGCAGCCACGGAGCCCCGCCTCACGCCGGCCGAGATCGACGCCCTCCTCTGGAACCGCGGCGGAGGGCGCCGCTATAAGTCCGTGCCCCGTCCGCGCTGCCGCAACACCGCGTACTAACGGCCGCCGACACCGGAGCGGGGGCAATGGTCTACCAGCGCCATGGAGCCCGGCGAATGGAGGATCGCGCCTGGCACGGAGGCCGATATCGCCGCCGTCCTCGCCCTCTGGGACCTGGTCGTCGTTCGCCCCTCGGCGACGGACACCGGCGAGGGACTCGCGATCCTGCTGCGCCAGGATCCGGGCGCCTTGCTGATCGCCCGTGCGGACGGCGATGCGATCGGCTCGCTGATCGCGGCCTGGGACGGCTGGCGCGGCAGCTTCTACCGCCTCGCCGTCCACCCGAAGCGTCGCCGCGAGGGAGTCGCCGCCTCCCTCGTTGAGGCCGGAGAGAGGCGCCTGCGAGAGCTCGGCGCCAGGCGGGTGACAGCCATCGTCTTCCCAGAGGACGGCGAGGACGCACCCGCGCTCTGGAAGGCCCTCGGCTACGAGATGCAGGCAGGCGCCGGCCGCCTCGTCCGGATGCTGTACTGACGAGGGCCTCGAGGGATCGGCGCGCTACTGCTCGCCGATGCTGAAGTTGACGCGGCCCTCGACGATCGTCGCGTCGAGCTCCTTGTCGTCGAGCATCTCCGCCGCCGACGGCTCCACGCTGACCGCGACGTCCTCGCCTTCCACGCGATGGTCGTCGGGCGGCGGGGAATCGGTGATCGAGACGACGAGACCGACGTCCTCCTGCGGGCTGATGCGGAAGACCGAACCGTCTGGGGCCTCTTCGGAGTCGAGCACCTGGCGCATCGCCTCCGAGGCCCTTGAAGTGATCGTGAGCATGTTCCTACCTCTGGTTTGGGGACGAACTTGGCCGCTACCCGCCAATTGACTGACGAAACGGCCCAGCTGCCCGAGCTAGGCCTGCTCGAGCAGCGGGTGGACGAGCCCGTGCTCGTCGCAGAGGCGCGGCACGCTCTCCAGGTCGAACTCGATCCCGTAGCGCTCTTCCAGGGCGGATGGATCGAAGCTGCCGCTCTTCAGCGATTCGTCGAACTCGCGAAAGAAGTGCTCGAAGCCGCCCGGCGAGATCACCTCGAGGATGCGGCAGGGCTCGTCGCCGGCGTTCCAGAAGGTGTGCCACTGGTCCCTCGGCTTGAAGGCCAGCTCGCCCGGCTCGGCGTAGATCACGTCGTCGCCGAGCAGCGCCCCCATCCGGCCCTCGAGGACGAAGCTGTACTCGTCGACGCCGGTGTGGCGGTGCAGGGGAGCACAGAGGGATCGCGGCGGGATCGGGTGTTCGACCAACGAGAAGCCGCCGCCGGATTCCTCGCTCCAGACGAGGAAGCGGGCGTCGCAGCCGCCCAGCTCCGCCACGTGGCCGTCGGCGGGGCCGACCTTGCGCGGGCCCTGCGAGGCGTCGAACCGCCGCAGTGCCTCGGTGACCTGTGTGCTTGACATCTTGCTCTCCTTCATTTCGTTGAACGTCACTGTTCACCGAACCTAGCAGATGTCCGCGGGCTGTGTCAATATTCATTGAACAACGATGTCAACGAAAGCGAGCAAAGAGGCGGCCAGGCGCCGCTACCGGAAGCGACGCCGAGCCGAGCTGGAGGCCGACACCCGTCGTCGGATCACCGAAGCTGCGGTCCATCTGCACGGCACTGTGGGCCCGGCGCGGACCACGATCAGCGCGGTCGCCGAGCACGCCGGAGTGCAGCGCGCCACCGTCTACCGGCACTTTCCCGACGAGGAGGCGCTGTTCGGCGCCTGCTCCGCGCACTGGCTGGCGGCGAACCCCCTCCCCGACCTCGGGCGCTGGGCTGAGATCGGCGATCCGGAGGAGCGGCTGCGCACCGCTCTGGACGAGCTCTACGCCTGGTTCGAGCGCGGCCAGTCGATGATCGAGAAGACGACGCGGGACGTTGCCGTCGTCCCGGCCCTGGAGCAGTCGATGGCGGGCCTCGCGCTCTGGTTCGACGCCGCGGCCGATGCGCTTCTGCGCGGGCGGCCGGAGCGCGGAGGGCGGCGGCGCAGGGTGCGAGCGGCTATTGCCCACGCGCTGGCCTTCCCAACCTGGCGCTCCCTGGTCCAGGAGCAGGGTCTGCCGCCGGAGGCGGCGATCGGCCTGATGGCCGCCCTGGTCGCCGCAGCCGCCGCGGGCTGATTAGCGCCGGGCGCTCCGGGTAGCCCGGAGGCGTGCGAAATGCGGAGACCATCGGGCTCGCGAGCGGGACTGAGATGCCGCTGCTGGGGCTCGGCACATGGCAGCTGACCGGCGACACAGCGGGCGACGTCGAGCACGCGCTCCAGGTCGGCTACCGCCTCATCGACACCTCGGGCGACTATGGGACCCAGCCGGGGATCGGCCGGGCATTGCGCTCCTCCTCTCTGGACCGCGACGAGATCTTCCTCGTCACCAAGGTCGAGGAGGACGAGGATTCCTTCGAAGCGGCTCAGCGCAACCTGCAGGAGCTGGGACAGGGGTACGTTGACCTGCTGCTCATCCACCGCCCCCCGCACAACGGGGTCGGAGAGTGGCTCTGGGAGGGGATGCTCGAGGCAAAGCGCGAGGGGCTCGCGCGGGAGATCGGCGTCAGCAACTACACCAGCCGCCAGATCGACAGGCTGGTCGAGGGCAGCGGCGAGCGACCCGCCGTCAACCAGGTCGAGTGGAGCCCATTCGGCCACAGCTGGGATCTGATGGAGCACGCGAAAACGAACGGGATCGTGATCCAGGCCTACAGCCCGCTGACGCGCGGCCAACGCCTCTCCGACGAGACTCTGGCGGAAATCGGGGAGCGGCACGGCAAGACGGCGGCTCAGGTGATCCTCCGCTGGTGCATCCAGGTGGGCGCCCCGCCGATCCCGAAGGCGGCGCGCGCCGAGCATCGCGAGGAGAACCTGGACGTGTTCGACTTCGAGTTGGGGGCGGCCGAGATGGACGCGCTCACCGGACTGAACGAGCATTACTCGTCGCTGGCCGGGCTGCCCTACGTGTGAGCGGCTACTCGACCCGATCGCCGGAGGCTCGGTCTTCCTCGCCGGGCCAGACGCCCGTCATCGAGGCGAAGCCGAGCCGGGCCCCGCGATCGACCATCCCTTTGACCAGGCGGAAGACCGCTCCCTCCAGCAGCAGGGCGGCCACCAGCTTCGGGTAGGAGACCTCGCGGTCCTCGATCTCGGGCGGGTCCTCCTCGTCGATCACGGCCCAGAGCCGTTCGAATCCCTTCTGCGCGGCGAAGCCGGCAACCAGCCCGGCGAGGATCCCGATCGGCGCGAAGATGAACCTCACGCCGGCAAGCTACCCGCCCGGCTCCGCGGAAAAACGGCCCGCCGCCAGTCTGGCTCGTTTCCCTCCCGCGGCTATGGGTAGCCGGACGGAGAAACTGATCTCCAAAGGGAAGGAAACATGGGAATCCTCGACAAGCTGACAGGAAGGGCAAAGCAGGCCGCCGGCGACCTCTCCGGCGACGCGTCGCTCCGCCGCGAAGGCAAACGGGAGGAGCGCAAGGGCGAGAAGAAGGAGGAGCGCGAACGCGCCCGCGAGCGGGCCGACGAGAAGTCGGAGGAGGTCGCCGACCTCGAGCGCAAGACCTGACGCCGGGGGGCGCTCGTAGCGCCCCCGGTTGCGGGCGCCCGTAACGGCAGAAGATGGGTGGCGGCCGGCGGGGAATTCCGAACGCGGGCTGAGCGTAATCTCGCCGCCGCTCGGCGGTTCGGTGGGTGTGTACGGACAGAAGCACCCACCGAAAGGACCGATAGCCATGCGACGCAGCGCCGTCACCCTGCCCTTCTCCAGCTCACGGCTCGTCACCGGCCTGCCCATGGCCGCCCTCGCTGCCATCCTCTCCCTGGCCGTCTCTGCCCCGGCAGCCCGCGCCGCGGTCGACCCCGAGCGCAACCTCTCGACCCCGACTGGCTGGCAGTGGTGGAAGAACCGCAGCGAGTCGCAGGTGAACTCGCTCCGGAAGAAAGGCTGGCGGCTGATCGATGTCGAGGTCGAGCGACGCAACCCCTACCGCTTCGCCGGGGCGTTCGTCTACAACAGCGGCCCCTACGAGCGCGCGGGCGGCTGGTGGTACGGGAAGTCGCGTGACCAGGTCGTCGCCCTGACCAAGGACAAGGGCCGCCGCCTGATCGACCTCGAGCCCTACACGGTCAACGGCAAGCGCCGCTTCGCGATCGCCACGGTGCGCAACGAGGGTGCCGCCGCCAAGGGCTGGTGGTGGAACTACGACCTCACCCCGGCCCAGGTGACCGCCGACATCAACAAGCACGGGATCCGGCTGATCGACCTCGACACCTACGTTCTCAACGGCAAGCGCCGCTACAGCTACGTGGGCATCAAGAACCAGGGCGAGGACGGACGCGCCTGGTGGTGGTACCACAACGTCTCACCGTCCTTCGTGCAGAAGAAGGCCGAAGAGCACAAGGCCCGCCTGATCGACATCGAGCGGCCGAAGAAGGGCAAGCTGACCGTGGTGATGGTCCGCAACGAGGGCGTCTTCACCCTGCACGCCTACGGCATGAGCCAGTCGCGGCTCGGCAAGCTGGTGGCCTCGAACGGGGTGCGGATCACCGACCTGGAGCGCTACGGCGACCGCTGGGCGGCGGTG
>DASUUD010000032.1:0-24165 GCA_036374255.1 Solirubrobacterales bacterium
CGAGGGTTGGCGAGAGTGCGAAGCGCGAGGCGCCAGGAGCCGGGACCTATGGGCGGCCAGGTGCGCTCCAGTTCGAATCGGGCCCCGGCGGCGCGGTCAGCCGTCGCCGCCGGACGTCCCTGGGCGTCGCGTACGCCGTCGAAGGTCTCTCCACGCGAGTGGGCGACCATGAACCAGGGAGGCACGCCGGAAACGCAGAGCGCGCCGATCATCGAGCCGGCCGAGGTTCCGATTACATAGTCCGCCTCCGCCGGGTCCCAGCCCGTCTCCTCGGCGAGCGCGTCCAGCCCGCCGGTGAGCCAGGCGCCCCCTTGGATCCCGCCGGCGCCGAGGATGAGCCCGATCCTCATGCTTGACGCATCCCTGCGGTTAGCAGCTCAACATCCACTGACATCCCCATCAGGTTCGCAGACCTGGCTAGCCGCCACACGGGGTTGCCGTGGTCCCAGCGAGGACAGTCGCGTAGCTACCCGCTTCGGCCGCTGGAGCGCGACCGTGGAATCGACAACAGCCTGCGATATCGGCGACAACGCCGGAGATGTTCGGCGCCGCCGGCGATCTGCGCAAGGGTCGGCGGGAACGTCGGGGGGACGTGCGTCGAACTCGAAGCACACGGCGATCAGAAGGCCGGAGCCTCGGGCTCCAGCTCCATCGTCTGCCCGAGCTCATTCGCGCGGCGACTTGCATCGGCCGCCTCGTCGTGTCGCCCGGCTCGAGCGAGCGCTCGGCCCAGGTCGGCGACCACGCGAGCGAGGGCCGGCCGGGCTCCCAGCTCCTCGAGCTCAGTTGCGGCCGTCTGCAGGTCTTCGACGCTGCTCTCCCAGTCGGGGTCCTGCTGCATGCTCCTCGCCCGTGCACGCAACTGGAGTACGAGGCCGGCGCCGTAGTGGTCGCCCCGGCCGCGCGCGTGGTGCAGTGGAGCGTCGAAGATCTCCAGGTCGCCGCCGCCCAGGCGAGCGCGCGCGGCGGCCAGCCAGGCGTCGCTGAGGCTCACCAGCGACCCGGCGTCGCAGAACTCGGCCAGCGCTCGCGATCGCTGAAGCGAGGCGAGAGCGTCATCGGCCTCTCCGCGGCGGAGGTGCTGATCGCCTAGGTGGAAGTTGCCGACCAATGAGCAGTAGGTGTTGCCGACCTCGTCGGCGAGGCGGACGCCCTCCTGTGTCAGCCTGATGGCCCGGTCGAGCTCGCCCTGCTCGGCGGCGGCCATCCCCGCGAAGATGCGGCAATCCAGGATCACGTTCGGGTCCCCGCTTTGCTCGGCCATCGCCAACGAGGCCTCGCTGGCCCGGTGGGCCGCGCTGAAGTCGCCCACGCGGGCGTGGGCGATGCCGAGTGTGCCGGCGGTCGCCGCCGCGTTCGCGTAGTCCTCCAGCGACTCCAGGATGGGCAGCGCGGCCTCGAGGCACTCGATGGCGCCGGGGTAGTCGCCCGAGGCCAGCCGCGCGGAGCCGACCAACGAGAGCGGCACGGCGCGGACGGAGTCGTCGCCGAGCGCGGCGCCGAGGCGCAGCGCCTCGTCGAGCGACGCGCGCAGCTTCGGGCTGGTCGCGTAGCTCTCGCCCCGGCCGTGCCGCACCCGCCCGATCTGGAGGTGGATCTCCGCCAGCAGGTGCTCGTCGTCAAGCTGCTCGGCGCCGCGGAGGGTTTCCTCCAGAAGTGCGAGGGTGTCGTCGAACGGGATGTAGCTGAAGCCGGCCTGGGCCCGGCCGAGCCCGACCTCGACGCGCAGGGGCAGATTGGAATCCGTCTCGGAAGCGGCCAGGTGTGCGGCGGCGCGGTCGAGGAGATCGCGGGCCTCCCGGTTGGCGAAGCGCTTCAATGCATGGTTGCCCGCGAGCGTCAGGTACTCCACCGCGCGATCCCAGTCCTCGCCCTGCTCGAAGTGGTGGGCGAGAACGGCGGCCAGCTCCTCCCGCCGATCCGGAAATAGCCGCTCCAGGACCTCGCCGACGTCTCTGTGCAGCGCCTGCCGCTCGTCGCGCAACAGCAGCTTGTAGGCGGCTTCCTGCAGGAGCGCGTGGCGGAACAGGTACTCGAGATCCGGATCGGTCGAGACGAGGCGAATCAGGTCGGCCGATCGGAGCAGATCGAGCTCTTGCCGCACCGTCGCGCTCATCGGTCTGCCGCGGCCTCCAGGACCTGGTCGAGCACGTCGGCCGCGAACCGGCGACCGATGACGGAGGCGACGAGCAGGGTGTGCCGGACATCCAGAGGGAGAGCATCGATGCGCGCCAGGAGCAGGCCGTGAAGGTTGTCCGGTATCCGGATCTCGTCGATCGAGCGCGTCGCTTTCCATGCGCCGTCCTCCTGCACGAGGGCGCCTCGCTCGATCAGCATCCGGATCACCTCCTCGACGAAGAACGGGTTGCCATCGGACCTGTCTTGGATCAGCCGGCGCACCGGCTCGGGTAGCAGCTCGATCTCCAGGAGGTTGGAAACGAGCTTGCGGCTGTCTTCGCTGGAGAGCGGCTCGAGGACGAACTCGCTTGCAGCTTCGCCGTGACTCGTCCGAGCGGCGGCGAGCAGCGAGTCCGCTTCCGCCGAGGTCCTCGGTCGCAGGGTGAGGATCCAGAGGACCGCGTGTCCAGGGCCGACCTGCATCAGCAGCTTCTCCAGGATCTCGACCGAGGACGGATCGGCCCAATGGATGTCCTCGCATGCGAGCACGAGACGGGCAGCGGCAGCCTCGGCGGCGATCAGCCGGCCGAGCGACGCAACATAGTGCGCCTGCAGCCCGGCCGGGTCGAGCTTGTCGAGCCGATTCGCCGTAGCGGAATCCTGCTCCAGTGACAGCAGATGCTCGAGGTAGGGGACGACCTCGTTCGCGTCCGAGGCGGGCAGGAGAGCATCGGCGCGGCCGTGCAGAGCCGCCCGGGTCTCTCGGTCCCCCATGCTCGGCGTCGCACCGACCATCGAACGGACGAGGTCGACCAGCAGGTGATGCGGAAGATTCCGTCCGTAGGAGAGGCACTGCCCCTCGGCAAAGCGAAGCGGAGGCTCAGCGTCGGCCGCGACGCGCTTGACCTCGGCGAGGAGGCGGCTCTTGCCGATGCCCGGCTCGCCGGAGATGACGGCGACCCTGCCTCGGCCCTCCCGGAGGTCGTCGAGCTGGCGGGCAAGCTCTCTCAGCTGCTCGTCGCGCCCCACCATCGAGCTGGTCAGCCCGGCGATGCCTCGCGCCGCCTCGGGGACCGGCTTTCGCCCGAGAACCTGGAAGGCGTGCACGGGATCGGACTTCCCCTTGACGCTGATCTCTCCGCGATCCTCGGTGTGAAACCGGCCCGCCAGGAACCGGTGCGTCTCGGCCGTCACGAGCACTCCGCCGGGCGGTGCGGCCGCCTCCATCCGTGCCGCGACGTTCATGGTGTCTCCAAGCGCGGTGTACTCGTAGCGGAGATCGCTGCCGACCTTGCCGACCACGACCTCGCCAGTGTTGATGCCGATCCGGATCTGGAAGTCGATGTCTCGGGTGGCCGCCAGATACGACCGGTACTCGGAGATGGCCTCGACCATCGCCAGGGAGGCGAGCGCTGCCCGCTCGGGGTCGTCCTCATGCGCGACCGGAGCGCCGAAGAAGGCGAGCAGGCCGTCGCCGATCAGAGAGGCGATCGTCCCCTCGTACTGATAGAGCGACCTGGACATGAGCTCGAAGGCCCGGTTCATGATCCCGATCCACTCCTCGGGATCCATGCTCTCGGCCAGGGCCGTAGAGCCGACCACATCGGCGAACACGGCCGTCACCGGCTTGCGCTCACCCGTGACGGGGGCCGCGCGCATCTTTTCCGCGAGCGAGGCCGGCACTGCGGTGGGGGCAACGTGACCTGGCCGCTGGGGACCGTCCGTGACGGCAGCAGCCGGATGCCCGCAGTTCATGCAAAAGCGCGCGCTCGCAGGGAGCGTCGCGCCGCAGTTCGCGCACGTCGACGTCACGAATTGATCATGGCACGCGGATCGCGCCGTGAGACGAAGTTGTGCGCGAGGTGAAGGTGGCCGCAGCTGTTTGAGGAGTGGATAGGCTTGGCCGGTGATCTCGCCCGAGCAGGCGATCGACGAGCGCTCGGCGATCACCCGCGGCACTGCGCACTCCACAGTCGTACCAGCGTGAGCGCTTGGCGCCATGCTCGCGCGATCGTGCTGCTCCCGGGCACAGCGTCCGTGGTGGTGCCGGCCATCATCCTTCTCGGCGGCGGCTCGAACATCGGCTGGAGCCTGGCCGGGTTCGCCTCGGTCCTGCCCGTTCTCCTCGGAATCGCTCTGATTTCCGCCGGACTCCTTCTCTGGCTTTGGACGGTGCGGCTTTTCGCGCGAGTCGGCCGGGGGACGCTTGCGCCCTGGGACCCGACCCGGCGTCTCGTGGTCGAGGGGCCCTACCGCCATGTGCGCAACCCGATGATCACGGCCGTGATCATCGTCCTGGGTGGCGAGGCGGCGCTGTTCGGATCGCCGCAGCTGCTGATTTGGCTCGCGGTGTTCTTCACCGTCAACCATGCCTACTTCTTGGCCTTTGAGGAGCCGGATCTGGAGCGGCGGTTCGGCGAGGACTACCGCACCTACAGACACCACGTGCCGCGATGGCTGCCGAGGCGGACGCCCTGGCCGCCATCCTCGCCGAGATAATTGAGCACATGCCTGCTGAGGAGTGGACGACCGCCGAGCATGTCGATCGCTATCTCGCTCGCGCAGACGAGTTCCCCCACCACGCGGAGGGGGAGAGCGTGCTTCTCGAGCAAGTGCCTCGCGACGTTCGATGCGTCCTGGACCTCGGTACGGGCGACGGCCGCCTGCTCGCTCTTCTCCAGCTGGACCGCCCGCAGATGAGCGGGGTCGGCCTCGACTTCTCCGAGGTCATGCTCAGGGCGGGGCGCGAGCGCTTCGCCGGGGATCGGCGCGTCGAGCTGGTCGAGCATGACCTCGCCGAGCCGCTGCCCGAGCTGGGCCGCTTCGACGCCGTCGTCTCCTCGATGGCGATCCATCATCTCGAGCACGGGCGGAAGCGCTCGCTCTACGGCGAGGTGTTCGACCTGCTCGAGCCGGGCGGGGTCTTCGCGAACTTCGAGCACGTGGCGTCGCCGAGCGACCGCCTGCATCTCGCCTTCTTCGAGGCAATCGGCGAGCCGATCGAGAACGAGGACCCCTCGGACCGCCTGCTCGACGTCGAGACGCAGCTCGGTTGGCTGCGCGAGATCGGCTTCGACGACGTGGACTGCTACTGGAAGTGGCTGGAGATGGCGCTGCTGGTCGGGGTCAAGCCCCGTGAGGCGCCTTAGACTCGGCTCCTGAGCCCCTCGCCGCGTACTCGCTGTACGGGTACCACCATTCCTTGCCCTCGATCCGGGTCTCCATGTGGACGTGCTTTGTTTCCTGGAAGGCTTCGAGGCCCTCGCGGCCCAGCTCCCGCCCCAGCCCGGACTGCTTGAAGCCACCGAAGGGGCCCGCGTCGTTGTCGGTCAGCGGGTCGTTGATCCAGACCGTTCCGGCGCGCAGCTCGCGCATGCAGCGCACCGCGCTCTCCAGGTCGCGCGTGTAGACGTTGGCGCCGAGCCCGTACTCGGTGGAGTTCGCCTGCTCGATCGCCTCGTCCAGCGAGCCGACCCGGACGATCGGCGCGACCGGGCCGAAGGTCTCCCTGCGCAGCAGGGAGCTGTCCGGCGCTGCCCCAACCACAACCGCGGGGGAGAGGAAGTGGCCGCGCTCCTGGCCGCCGCTGTCGCCGCCCACCAGCACCTCGGCGCCGGCCGCGGTCGCCTCCTCGAGCTGGGCCACCACCTTGGCGCGCTGGGGCTCGGAGACCATCGGCCCGATGTCGGTCGAGGTATCGAAGGGGTCGCCGAGGACGAGGCTTCGGGTGTGGTCGACGAAGGCGCTGACGTAGTCGTCGAAGACGTCCTCGACGACGTAGAAGCGCTCGGCGGAGGTGCAAACCTGGCCCGCGTTGAGAAAGGCCGCCCAGGCGCCGCCTCGGGCGGCGATCTCGAGATCGCCGGCGACGTCGGGGCAGACGATGAAGGCGTCCTTGCCGCCCATCTCCAGGTTCATCCGCGCCATCCGTGGGGTGCAGGCCTCGGCGACCTTCTTGCCCGTCTCCACCGAGCCCGTGAAGGCGACGCAGTCGACGTCGGGGTGGGCGGCGATCGCCGCGCCGACCTCGCCCGCGCCCGCCAGCAGGTTGACCACGCCGTCCGGCATCTGCTCGAAGGGCCCGGCCAGCATCAGGGTCGAGAGCGGCGTCAGCTCGGAGGGCTTGCAGACCACGCAGTTGCCGGCGGCCAGCGCCGGCGCCACCTTCCAGGCGAGCAGCAGCAGCGGGTAGTTCCAGGGGACGATGCAGCCGACGACGCCGAGCGCCTCCTTCACGACCATCGCCACCTGCGTCGCCTCGATCGGCGGAATCAGGCGGCCCGCGTGGTCGCGGCCGATCTCGGCGTAGTAGTCGAAGGCGGCCGCCGTCCACTCCAGCTCGTCGCGGTTCTCGATCAGCGGCTTGCCGCCCTCGGCGGTCATCGTGCGGGCGAGCTCCTCGGCATCCTCGCGCAGCCGCCGCGCCACCTCATGGAGCAGCTCGCCGCGCTCCCCGGCCGTCGTCTTGGCCCAGCCGGGCCAGGCCTCGCGGGCGGCCGCCACCGCCGCATCGACCTGCTCGGAGGAGGCGACCGGGACCTCCACGATCGTCTCGGTCGTGTAGGGGTTCTCGACCGCGAGCGGGATTCCGGCGCCCTCGACCGGCCGGCCGTCGATGAGCAGCTTGGTCGGGTAGTCCGGCTCGGTGGCCATCACTACTTTCAGGCTACCCGGCTGAGCCCTTGGATCTCAGCGCAGCGGACCGGCCCCGGTTTGAGCTGACCGGTCCTCCCCGGCGTCCGACTAGGGTTGGCCCGTGGAGCGAGGCCAGAGCGGCAGCTTCCTGATCCGGTCGGCGGAGCGCGGCGACGTGCCCGAGGTGCTGGCGATGATCAGGGAGCTGGCCTCATACGAGCGCCTCGCCCACAGGGTGGTCGGAGACGAGCAGCAGCTGGAGCGCTCGCTCTTCGAGCTCGGCGCGGCCGAGGCATTGATCGCGGAGGTCGATGGGGAGGCCGTCGGCTACGCGATCTACTTCACGACCTTCTCGACCTTCCTCTGCCGGCCCGGCCTCTGGTGCGAGGACATTTTCGTGCGGCCGCCGTGGCGCGGGAGCGGGATCGGCAGGGCCCTGTTCGCGGCCGTGGCCAGGGTCGCCGCCGACCGCGGCTATGAGCGGCTCGACTGGTCGGTCCTCGACTGGAACGAGCCGGCGATCTCCTTCTACAACGGTCTCGGCGCCATCCAGATGAGCGACTGGCAGACGATGCGGCTCGAGGGGGATCGGCTCCGCCGGGTCGCGGCCGGCGGCTGAGCTGCCTGAGGTCAGCGGTCGAAGAAGTCGATGATCGCGGCGTGAGTCTGCTCGGGAGCTTCGAGCTGGGGAACGTGTCCGCAGTCGAGCTCGACGTGACGGGCGGCCTGCAGCGTCCTCTCGACGTGCTTCATGAAGGCGATCGGGACCAGCTGGTCCCGGCGCCCCCAGATGAACAGGGTCTCGGATGAGATCGCGGCGAGCCGAGGCCAGAAGCCGCGCTCGCCGTGCGGCTCGTCGAGGTAGATGTTCCGCGCCGCCTCGTAAAAGGCGACCCGGCCGCGAGGAGTGAGGAAGGAGCGTAGAAACTCGTCGACGCCGGCTGCGGACCAGCCGTCCCTTCCGCCGGGGACGAGGTTGCGCACGATCGGCTCGGTGATCACGCGGGGGGCCGGCTGAATCAGGCCCAGTAGGGGCAGCGGCGCCTGGAGCAGCCAACGCCAGCGGCGATCCCGGAGCCAGGCGAGGGCCGGGCTGAGCAGCGCTACCTTTCCGACGCGCTCGGGACGCAGCAGGGCGAGCTCGATCGCCACACGGCCTCCCATGCTGTTGCCGATCAGGTGCGCCTGTTCGATTCCGAGCTCGTCCAGCAGCGCGGTCGCAGCATCCGCGAAGTAGGGAGCGTCGTAGGCGGCCAGCAGCGGCTTGTCGGAGTCGCCAAAGCCCGGTAGGTCGAGTGCAATCACCCGGTGGCGGTCGGCGAGCGCGGCGACGGTGGAGAGGAAGGAGGCCTTCGTCCCACCAAGCCCGTGGAGGCAGAGGACCGGCTCACCCTCGCCGGCGGAGAGAGTGGAAATCCTTCCCTTTCGCGTCGAGTAGGAGTCGAATCGAAGCCGACCATCGTCGCTGAGGTTGCTTGTGGCAGCTAGAAAGCCGACGCCGAGGTGGAGGTTCTGGCGCACCCTGAGCCGCCGGCTGCGGAATGCATCCATGCCCCCGCGAACATCGCGCGCGATGCGGTCCCACGTGTCTCCGTCAGCGCTCAGGACGGCATCGGGCTGCGCGTTGTCCGCACGGCGGAGCGCGATTTCGTCGGCCTCTATCACGGCGTCCCACGCTCCGTCGCCGTCGACGACCAAGCGGACTCGCGCGCTTCCGCTGGGAACGTCGATCACGTCGGGATCGAAGCGCTCGATCAGGTCGGCGAGGAATCGGGGCGGGCGGTCTGTGCTCCGGGGGCTGCCGCCGGACTTGAGGGTTGCCACCGTCCAAGTATGCGCCACCGCGGTCGCCGGCCTGCCGGCTCCTGATCACCCGGGCCCATCCCGGGTATCACCATTGGGTGATGTTCAGGCGGCTTCTCGACCGGGCCATGGACTGGACCGTCCTGCCCGGCTTCAGCAGGATCGGCTACAGCGTCCGCGAGCGGATCGTGCCGCGGGGGCCAATCGAGCTCGGCGGCAAGTCGGTGATGGTCACCGGCGCGAGCGCGGGGATCGGCGAGGCCGCGTGCGTGGAGATGGCGCGGGCCGGGGCCGGTATTCACATGGTCGTGCGCAATCGCGCGCGCGGGGAGAAGGCTCGTGCGCGGATCCGGGATGCGTCGGGTTCCCAGGAGGTCGAGCTGCATCTCTGTGACATTTCGAGCCTCGCTGCGGTGCGAGAGCTCGCGGCGAGCTTCCTCTCCCCGGGAAGGAGCCTCGACGTGCTGGTCAACAACGCCGGGGTGCTTCTCCCCCGACGAAGCCACACTGCTGAGGGATTCGAGCGGACCTTTGCCACAAATGTGCTCGGCCCATTCCTTCTCACCGCGCTGTTGTTGCCGGCACTTCGCCGCTCGTCCCCCTCGCGCGTGATCAATGTCTCTTCCGGCGGCATGTACACGACGAGGATCGACCTGGACGACCTCCAGCTCGAGCACCGCGACTTCGACGGGGCGCGTTTCTACGCCCACACGAAGCGGGCCGAGGTGATCCTCAGCGAGGAGTGGGGAGGACGGCTGGTGGCTGACGGCATAGCCGTGCACTCGACCCATCCGGGATGGGTTGCGACGGCCGGGGTGGCGGCCTCGCTGCCCCGCTTCAACAGGGTGATGGGGCCGCTGCTCCGCGATCCCGCCGCCGGAGCCGACACGATCGTCTGGCTCGCCGGCTCGCCGCAGGCGGCGCGGAGCACCGGCGAGTTCTGGCATGACCGCCGGCCGCGGCCGAAGCATCGGATCCCCTGGACCCGGGAGACGGCGGAGGAGCGCTCAAGGCTCTTCGCCGAGTGCGAGCGCCTCTGCGGATTGCCGCCAGGCGGCGCAACGTCCCCCACCGCAATGAGTGCTCGCGAAGGAGAGTAAGAGATGGCCAGTTACCGCACCACGATCCCCAGCCCGCGCAGCGCCGAGCAGGCCTTCGACTACATGGCGATGTTCTCGAACGTCACCGAGTGGGACGAGACAGCGGCTGAAGCGCACCCCGTCGGCGGCAACGCGCCCGGGAAGGGGGCGCGATTTCACGTCCTCGTCAAGTGGATGGGACGCGAGATCCCGCTGGAATACACGACCACCGCCTACGAACGCCCCAAGCGCGTCGTGCTCAGGGCCGAGAACGCGACGACTGTCTCCGAGGACACGATCACCGTCGAACCCTCAGGCACCGGCTGCCGGATGACCTATGAGGCGAAGCTGACGCTGAAGGGAATCCTGAGGCTCGCAGACCCGATCTTCGGGCTCGCCTTCAAGCGGCTCGGCGACAAGGCGGCTGCCGGGCTTCGCCGCGAGCTTTCCGGCTGATCGCGCCGATCTTCTCGGCTACGGCCCGCTGCCATGGCGGCGCTCGTAGGTCTCCTGCTCCTCGGCGGTGCGCTCGGCCCAGGGGATCGCTTCAAGGCGCCCGGCGGGGATCGGCTCGCCGCTCTCGATCGAGAATCCGTAGGTGCCGTCCTCGAGGCGCTTCTCGGCGCGTTCGACGGCCTCGAGTTCCGCGCGCAACTGCTCCGCGAGGGCCTCGTCGAACTGCTCTTCGCCGATCAGCCCGGCGTCGTCGGCTATGTCGGTCGCGGTCCTGATCTCGTCCAGCTCTCCCTCGCGGATCTGCCGCTGAGCGGCGAGCGATCTCTCGATCCGCTCGCGCTCCCGACCGAGCAGCTCCCGCGCTCGGGCCTCGTCCAGCGGCGGCCTCCCCTTTTTCTCCGGTCCGCCCGCGTTCATCGAGCCGGAGTCTATGCATGGCCGCCCAGGCCTGCGAGCAAAGTTGCAGCGGGGACGATTGGGGCGGAAGGATCAGAAATTTTGGGTATAAGCTCACGGCTGATTTTCTGTAAATCGGCAGTCCGCTTCAACGAACCACTGGGAGAGCGATGAGAGCCAAACGCAGTCTGACGTTGCTTGCGACCGTCGCGCTGACGCTCGCCGCCGGCACCGCGACCGCCTACGCAGTGACGATCATTGGCGAAGACGTCGCCGAGATCATTACCGGTACGCCGGGCAACGACAACATAGATGCCAAGGGCGGGGACGACACGGTCTTCGCGCTGGACGGGGACGACATCGTCAGCGCCGGCACGGGCAACGACACCGTCGACGCCGGCGATGGCAACAACAGCGTGGACGGAAGCTCCGGCAACGACACGATCACCGCCGGACGCGGCGCTGACACGATCGGCGGGGCTGACGGCAACGACGGGATCGACGCCGGTGAGGGGAACAACACGGTCGATGGGGGCGCCGGGGATGACCTTATCGTTGCCAAGATCGGGTTCGACAACCTGCGCGGGGGCGATGGCAACGACCGGATTGCCGCAGGCCCCAATGGCGACACGCTGCTCGGGCAGACCGGCGACGACGAAGTTCTCGGTCAGGAGGGCGACGACCTGATCTGGGGAGGCGACGGGAACGACAACCTCCGCGGCGCCGCCGACACCGACGCGATCTTCGCCGGCGCCGGGGCCGACAGGCTATTCGGCGGCCCGGGCAACGACCGCCTTGTCGCACTCGCCCGCATCGACCTGAAACTGCCCGGTGGCGACTTCATCCGCGCGGGCCGCGGCAACGATGTCGTGCGGGTTCGCGACGGGGAGGCCGACCGGGTGCTGTGCGGGCCCGGTAAGGACGTCGTCTACGCCGACCACCACGACAAAATCAAGCCGAACTGCGAGATCGCCAAGCGCGGTCGCCCCAGGGTGGGCGCCGACGCCAAGGAGATCAGCAACTAGCGTAGAAAGCTTTCGAAAGTACGAAAACTTGGTATGGCGGACCACCGCCATGCCATGGAACGCTGCATTCGGCGGGTAAGAGGGAAACCGGAATGTGAATCGAGGCGCGAATCTTTACCTCATCGGCGCGGTGTCAGGCACGACCCTGATCGGTGCCGCGATCGTCACCTTCGTGCTGCTCGTCTCGGTTCAGGCATTGGAGGGATGGCCGATCTCCGGCCTCGGGCTTCGCGGCGGCGGCAGTGAGAGCGCCGTGGAGAACGCCCGCGCGGTGGGGAGGAGCCCCGAAGCGGTTCGTCCCGGCCCGAGCGCCACACCCCGGCGGAGTCCGAGCGTCGCCGACGCAGTTGGGATCCGCTCCTCGACCGACAGGTCGGGGAACCGGCGGGCGGGCCGAGGAGGAGGCGGTCTCAAGAGCGGGGCAACTGGGACCGCGGCCGTCTCTCCGGCTTCCACCACGGCTGTCAGGGGGAGTTCGAATCCGCCTTCGAGCGTCGGTCCCGCTCCGTCGCCGGCCCCGACCGAAGCCGCCCCCGCTACGGGATCGCGGCCGGAGAGCGGACGGGACCGGGGAACAGGTGCCGTGCGTGCAGCCGCAGATCGCGAGAAGGGCGGAGCCGCCGGCGCACAGCGAGAGGCGGAAACGCCGCCGGTCACCAACGGGAGCTCCGCCGGAAAGCCGGGCCCGCCCGCAGGCCGGGGCAGGGGCAGGAGCCGCGCCCGCGCCCGGTCGACGGCCGCCGGCCCTCCCGGTCTGACGAAGGCCGGTCCCGGCAGGTCAGGTCAGCATCCGCCTTCGAGTGCAGGATCAGCCCCGGCGCTCGGTAAGTCCCCCTAGATCGCCGAGGCGGGGCGGGTCAGCAGTTCCAGCGGCCGATGCCGGTCACCTTGGCGCGGCGTGTTGAGAGCGGTGCGAGCCTGATCAGCCTGCTGCATTGGTATTTCCCCTGCACGACCGTCCTGCGCCTCAGGAAGATGCGGCAGAGCACGACCCGCCGGCTCTTCCGACGGCAGTTCGAGACCCCCGACCGCACGCAGCTCTCGTCGTGCGCACAGGTGCGCTTGGCGAAGACCGCCGCCTTCTGAGCTGCGAGCGGGATTGGCAACCTGACCGGCGCGGCCGCTGACGGGCCGGCGACGAGGAGTATCGCGCCCAGCGAGAGGCAGGCGCCGAGCAGGCGGGCGAGCATCATCGGTCGGTTATCTCGGAGAAGAGCACCCGCCGAGCAGAGTTCCAGCGGATCGGCGAGAAGTCAAGGCAACCCGAGCCGGGACGGCTCCGACAGCGGCTATCGTCGCATGCGATGAAGAGGACAGCGGAGGAGCTGGCGACTGTCCTGCGCGCTCTCGTCGTCGATTTCGGCAATCGGGACCTCGGTCTCCTCGGAGTCGCCAGGGCGGCCAACTCCTTCGCGAACTGGGCCTTCGCGATCGGCCTCGGCGTCTACGCGTTCGAGATCGGTGGCGCCGTCGCCGTGGGTGTTATCGGGCTGGTCCGGCTGGCGCCCGGCGCAATCGCATCGCCCTTTGCCGGGATCCTGGTCGATCGTCATCCCCGCCGCTCGGTGCTGGTGGGAGGCGGGCTGGGAACGACGCTGCTCCTGGCCGCCGCCGGCGCGGCCGCCGCTCTCGATGCACCGGCGGCGGCGATCTTCGTTCTCGCGGGCGCCTTCACGGTCGTCATCAGCGGCTACGTACCGGCGGAGGCGGCCCTGCTGCCGGCCCTGGCTCGCACTCCGCAGGAGCTCTCGGCCGCCAACGTGACCTTCAGCACCATGGACAACGCGGGCTTCCTGCTCGCCGCGGCCTGCACGGGCGTGACCCTGGCTGTCGCCTCGCCCGAGGCTGTCTTCCTCGTGGCGGCGCTCGGTGCACTGCTCAACACATCTCTGGTGGCCGGCATCACCCCCGACCGACGCCCCGCCTACGTCCGGGAGGACGAGCTGTCCGGGGTTCTGCGACAGACCACTCTCGGCTTTCGCACGCTGGCCGAGCACCGAGGCCTGCTCCTGCTCGCGGCGACGCTGACCCTCCTGGTCTTCTTCGAGGGGACAGCCGACGTCCTGGTCGTGATCATGGCGCTCGACCTGCTCGGCCTGGACGAGGGAAGTGTCGGATTCCTCAACGCGGCCTGGGGCATCGGTGCCCTGCTCGGCGCCGCCGGCCTGACTCTCCTGCTCAGGCGCGGCCGCCTCGCAGTGGCCCTTGCCGCGGGAAGCATCGCCCTCGGTGGCGCCGTGGCGCTGCCGGGCACCTGGCCGGTTCCCCTGGCCGCCTACGCCGGATGGGTGGGGATCGGGATCGGCTACACGTTCATCGAGGTCGCGGCGAAAACCCTCCTGCAGCGACTGGGCTCCGACGAGACGCTCGGACGCGCCCTGGGGTCACTCGAATCCGCTCGACTGGCCGCGATGGCGGTTGGATCGATCAGCGCCGCGGCCCTCGTGGCCCTGATGGGGACGAGGGGCGCGCTGCTCGCGCTCGGCGCGTTGATGCCGGTCTTCGTCGCCCTCTGCTGGGCCCGCCTCAGGGCCTACGAGATCGGCGCGCCGGTTGCCGAGGCCTCGTTTCGCCTCCTGCGCGAGAACCCGATCTTCGCCCCGCTTCCCGTGGCTACGCTGGAACGGCTCAGCCACGACCTGACTCCGGTCGGAGCGCGGTCGGGCGAGGAGGTGATCACCCAGGGCGACCACGGTGACTCCTTCTACCTGATCGAGGAGGGAGAGGTGGAGGTATTCGAAGACGGCGCCTTCCGCCGCCGCGAGGGCCCCGGCGAGTCCTTCGGTGAGATCGCCCTGCTCCGCGATGTTCCCCGCACCGCGACAGTCCGAGCCACCGTCCCGACCCGGCTGCTGAGGCTGGGGCGCGATCAGTTCATCACCGCCGTCACCGGGCACCGGCGCAGCGGCGAGGCCGCCCAGGCCTTGGTCGATGCCCGCTGGGGGACCTCGGTCCGGTCCTGACCGCGGCGGAGCCCGTTCAGGCCCCGGCGAGCAGAGCGACGGCGAAGAGGGCGAGCAGGTGCCCCGTCTGATCGACGGCCAGCCGCAGCCCCGGTGGCGCGTCCTCTCCGACCTGCTTGAACCGGCGCATGTAGGCCTCCAGCAGCCGGCCGTCGTCCTGGACCAGGTGCGGCAGCGCTATCAGCGCCCCGATCCCGATCGCCCAGGCCCCGATGTCCGTCGCCAGCCAGACCAGGGCGGGGACGAAGGCGAGCGTGTAGGTGGCGATGTGCGAGACCAGCGCGCGCCGGGATCTGGGGTTTGAGCCGAGGCCCCCGAACTTGTGGGTCGCCTGCCAGTTGGTCTGAAGCAGAAAGTCTCCGGCCAGGTGGGAGATCACGAATACGGCAAAGATTTCGGGCCAGGGCACGGGCGGACCGTACTCCCTATCTCTCCGCCTCAGAGTGGTCCTCGCCCGGCAGCGACCAGACCTTGAGCGGTCTCTCGCGTCCACGCACCTCGCGCTCGCCGACGTACACCAGGTCGTGATCGGGCTCGTTCCGGGCGGCGCGCGTCGAGTCGGCGATGAAGATGCGATACCCCGATCCTTTCGTCATTCCCTCGAGCCGCGAGGCCGTATTGGTGGTGTCGCCGATCGTCGTGTACTCCATGCGGCGCTCCGAGCCCACCTGCCCGGACATGATCTCGCCGCTGTTGAGGCCCACGCCCATACCGAACCCGTCGCCGTGGCCGGTGCTGCGCATCCACTCGCAGAAGGCTGGAAGTCGCACGTCGAGCATCTCCCTGGCCGCCGCGATCGCCCGGTCGGCGTGGTCGGGCTGCTCGATCGGGGCACCGAAGACGGCGAGGATCCCGTCGCCCATGTAGGAGACCAGTGTGCCGCCGTGATCCATGATCGCGTCGGTCATCTCGCTCAGGTAGTGGTTGAGGACCTCGACCACCTCTTCCGGGGCCCGGGTCTCCGAGTAGGAGGTGAAGCCGCGCAGGTCGCAGAAGAGGACTGTCGCCTCTCGCCGGACCCCGCCCAGCTGGAGCCTTCCCTCGCCCTCGGCGAGCACTTCGTCGACGACCTCCTCGGGGACGAAGCGGGAGAAGGTGAAGCGCACCCGCTGGCGTTCGAAGGCGGCGCGCAGGTAGTGCAGAGCCAGGGTTCCCACGGCGCCCGCGGAGAGCGCGACCAGTGGATAGACGACGGGCAGGATCAATCCCGAGTTGAAGGAGATCTGCGACACCACCAGGAAGAGGGCGCCGCCGGCGAGCGCCACGCCGAACGCCACCACCGGCCGCAGCGCGTACCCGGCGAGCGGCCCGACGGCGGCGAACAGGAGGATCAGGAGAACGTCGGCCCATCCGGGAGCGGAGCGGAGCGGCAGATCGTCGAGCGTGGTGGCGATGGCGTTCGCCTGAAGCTCCGCGCCGGCCATCAGTCCTCCACGCACCGATGTCGGCTTCACATCCTGCAGCGAGGGGGCCGAGGCGCCGACCACGACGATCTTGTCACTGAGCTCCTCTCGATCGATCCCTCCGCGGAGGACCTCCGAGAAGGAGTAGGTCGGAATCGTCTCCGGGGGCCCGGCGTAATCGATCCAGGCCCCGTCGGAGTCGAAGCCGTCGCGCTCGACGACTTCGCCCGTCGCCTCCTCCGCGGTTGCCACGGCCAGGCCCTCGAGACCCTGGAGCGAGTAGGGGAAGCGCCGGTAGGCGCCGTCGTCATCGGCGGGAACGAGCGAGTTGCCCGCCCGGGCGCCGATGCTGCGCAGCACGGCGTCTCCTCCGAAGACGTTGGTCCGGCCGCGCCCTTCAACTTCCTCCGTGGCGAGGACGACGTTTCGGGCTCGGTCGACCGCCCTGATCAGGGCATTGTCCTCCCTCGGTGTTGTCGGCTCGGTGAACTGGACGTCGTAGGCGATCGCCCTCACGCCGGCTTCGGTGAGCCGGTCGATCAGTTCGCCGTGCAGCGATCGGGGGAAGGGCCACTGGACGCCGAGCCTGCTGAAGGTGACGTCGTCGATCGCCACCACCGCGACCTCGGAGGGCGGCTCCTCCGTGCCCCGCACCGAGAAGCGAGTGTCCACGCTGTTCAGTTCAAGCGTCCGGAAGGCATCTGCGGCGTAGGTGGCGATCCCGATCGCCGCGGCCAGCGCACCGACGAGGACGAATGCGAGGACCCCCCGCCGTCGACCCATTGCCTATCGCAGGCGAGCGATGGCCGCTCTTGCGATGTAACGCTTTCCGGCCCGCAGGACGATCGACTTTCGCTTGACGAAGTCCCGCACCCTGACGACGCCCTCTCGAACCGCGAAGAGCGTCGAGTTGTCGCAGCGATCCGCGACTAGCCAGGTCGTCCCCCGTACGCTCGCCGATCCGTAGTTGCCGTTGGTCCGGAACCGGCCCTTGCCGCTCCCCCAGAGCTTGCGGCCCCTTCCCTTGCGGCGGCTCGTCGACGCACCCTTCGATTTTCTCCTCTCGCACCTGCGGGGGCCGGCCAGCTTCAGCTCCGTCGCCCATTTTTTGGCGGCCTTCTGGCCGACGCCGAAGACGCCCCCCCAGAAGAAGGACGATTGGGTGCCCGCGTCAGCGGTCGCCGCGGTGAGGTCGACGGTTCCGCGCCGGGTGTCGATCAGGCAGCTGATCGGTATCTGCTCGGCCGACACGAGCTTGGTGAAGCCGTCGTCGCTGGGGCATTTCGTCCTTACGACCCCTTTCTCGGGTTCCACGTTCACGCTCTGCCCGACGACCGGCGGGGGCAGACCCAGGTCCACCTTCGGGGGAGGTACGAACTGAACCGGGGCCGGTGCCGTCTTCAGGCTCAGGGTTTCGCTGTGGACCGGATCGGGGCTCAGCTCGTTGGCGGCGGCCAGCCGGAACGTGTACTCCGTGTCCGGCGAGAGGCCGGCGATCGCGGCGGAGACGTCGAGCGGGGTCAGGCCCTTCGGCACGGCCTGGGTCGGGGTCCGCACCGCGCTCGCAGGAGTGGCGCCGGCGGGCCAGTACTCGAACCAGGCTTCGGCGGCGAGGTTTGCCGGGTTCACGGAGCCGCCGAGCGTTGCCGAGTCGATGGTCACCCCGGTGGCGCTGCCGATTTCCGGGACCGGCGTGCCGACGACATCGAGGCTCACTTCCTCTTCGTCATCCGGGGTGATCCCGTTCTTGGCCGCGATGCTGAAGGCATAGTCGCCCGGCTCCGTCGCCGTGCCGGAGAGTCCGCCGTCGGAGTCGAGCCCCAGCCCGCCCGGCAGCGCACCGCCCGTCAGCAGGAACTCGGCGGGCGGGGCCTGCGGCGTGGTTTCGAATCGGTGTTCGTAGGGCTCGCCGATCACGGCGCGAGGCGGTTCTGTGTTCGTCAGCCGCGGCTGCACCTGGCCGTGGCCGTTGTCGCCCCAGCAGGCCGGCTCCCCGTTGGCGCGGATCGCGCAGCTGTGGGAGCCGCCCGCCGATAGGGAGGCGAACTGGCCGGCGGGGATCCCATCGAGCTGGCCTGCGGAGTCGTCTCCCCAGCAGGCGAGCTCCCCGTCGGCGCGGATCGCGCAGCTGTGGGAGCCGCCCGCGGCGACGGCGACGAACTGGCCCTCGGGGCTCCCATCCCGCTGTCCGGCCGAGTTGTCTCCCCAGCAGACGAGGTCTCCGTCGGCCGCCACGGCGCAGCTGTGGGAGCCGCCCGCAGATACAGCGATGAACTTGGGCGAGTCGTCCTTGTGGTGGGGATGGTGTTTGTCGTTGTTGTGCTTGTGCAGCCGGAAGGCCGACTCGGCTCCGCTCACCTGTCCGGCGGTGTCGTCGCCCCAGCAGGCGAGCGAGCCGTCAGCGCGGATCGCGCAGCTGTGCGAACCGCCGGCCGAGACGGAGAGGAACTCCCCGGCGGGGACGCCATCGAGCTGGCCCGCGGAGTCGTCGCCCCAGCAGGCGGGCTCCCCGCTGGAGCGAACCGCGCAACTGTGGGAACCGCCGGCCGAGACGGAGAGGAACTCCCCGGTGGGGACGCCATCGAGCTGCCCCGCGGAGTCGTCGCCCCAGCAGGCGAGCTCCCCGCTGGAGTGAACCGCGCAGCTGTGGGCGTCCCCAGCGTCGGCGCTCGAGACCGCCGCGCTCGCCGTTGCCGGTAGCGGCAGCCCCAGGGCCGCCAGGAGAAAAAGGCAGGCTGCGCCGGCGACAGCGCAGCGTCGCCAGGCCTTGAAGCGGAGTGGATCGAGCGGCGACGAGGCGGGTCCCGAAATCGAAGCGAATCCGTCTCTTCTATTTCCCATTCCCAATGGGCCAGTGTAGGCTCCCGTTCGACGATCACGTGAGGAAACCCTAATTTCGACGACCCCGCTTCCGGTCAGGGTGAGCTCGTTTACTCCGAAGCGGGAGGCGGGGCAACCGCGCGCCTAGGCAAACGCGTTGTCCAGCACCAGCATCAGCGCGAAGCCGACCATCAGCGTGAAGGTGGCGATTCGCTCGTTGCCGCGGGCCTGGCTCTCCGGGATCAGCTCGTCGACGATCACGTAGAGCATCGCGCCTCCGGCGAAGGCGAGGCCGAACGGGAGCAGCGGCTCGACCGCGTTGAAGCCGACCAAGGCCAGCGCGGCCGCGGGCGGCTCGACGACGCCGGTGAGCGCGGCAATCCCGGCGGCGTTGCGGCGGGAGGTGCCCGCGCTGACCAGCGGCGCGGCGGCGGCAAAGCCCTCGGGGATGTTCTGGATCCCGATTGCCAGCGCCAGCGGCGCTCCCAGTTCGACGCCCCCTGCCGCGAAGGCGACGCCGACCGCCAATCCCTCGGGCAGGTTGTGGATGGTCAGGGCGGACAGCAGCAGCGTCCCACGTTCCCGTGCCATGCGCTGCTCGGCCGGCAACTCACTGTGCTCGGCGAAGCGGGCATGGGCGTGGGGGACCACCGCGTCCAGTGCGGCGAGGAGGGCGGCACCCGCGGCGAGCCCGCCGACCACCTCCCAGACACCGCCCCGGTCGAGCGCCGGCACAAGCAGGCTGAACGCGGTCGCCGCGAGCATCACCCCCGCCGTGAAGCCGAGCAGCGCATCGAGGACCCGGTTGGAGGGGCGTCGCAGCAGGAGGATCGGCAGGCCGCCGAGTCCGGTGGCGGCTCCCGCCGCCACGATCCATATCAGCGTCTCGAGGCTTTCTGAGATGGGCGCAGCCTAAGGCGACGTCGCCTTCGAAGGATCTGGCTGAGGACGATCCGCCCGCTCCGAAAACTGCGTTGTTATACTGAACCAAATGGTTCAGTATCAATCGATAGACCGCACGCTGGCCGCAATCGCCGAGCCCACTCGGCGCGGCATCCTGGAGCGCCTGGGCCGTGACGGCCCCGCCACCGTGAGCGAGCTGGCGAAGCCGGTCGGGATCTCCCTGACCGGGATGAAGAAGCACCTGCGGGTACTCGAGGAGGCCGGGCTGGTCACCACGGAAAAGGTGGGGAGGGCTCGGTACTGCCGCCTCGGCCCGAGGCGCCTCGATGACGTGGAGACGTGGATGGAGGGCTATCGGCGGATGCTGGAGGAGCGGCTCGACAGGTTCGAGGACCTGCTCGAACGCACGAAAGGAGAGCAGCATGAGTGAGCAGAGCACGGAGCGGAAAGCGACCATCACGACGCCCAGCGAGCGTGAGATCCACATCGAGCGGGTCTTCGACGCCCCTCGCGACAGGGTGTTCGCGATCTACACCGACCCCGAGCTGATCCCCGAGTGGTGGGGTCCGCGCGGGACGACGACGATCGTCGAGGAGATGGAGCCGACGAAAGGGGGAAGGTGGCAGTTCCTGATGCGCGAGCCGGAAGGCAGCGAGTCCCGCTTCCGGGGCGTCTACCGCGAGGTCACGCCGCCGGAGCGCATCGTCCAGACGTTCGAATGGGACGGGATGCCCGGCTACCCGTCGCTCGAAACGGCGACGTTCGAGGATCTGGGAGAGCAGACGAGGGTCGTCTCGACCTCGGTCTTCTACGCGACCGACGAACGCGACGGAATGATCGCCTCGGGGATGGAGCGAGGCCTGAACGAAACGTACGCGCGCCTCGACGAGCTGCTGGCCCGTCGGGCCGCGGCTTAAGCCTGACTGTGCGGGGCCGCCCGCGCCTTGACCCGCCCTGGGCCGGGCGCGGGCGGCCCGGTCATGCATCCGGCGCGAACGCGCCTGCGGACTCGACGGCAGCCGTCTGATTAGTTAGTCGGCGTGCAGCCCCGTCAGGAGTCGACAGGCGCGGTCGGGGAAGCGCCCAAGGCGGAGCCCTGGGCCCTTCCCCCCGATCGCGTCCTGACCGAGCTTCGCTCCGGCACGCACGGGATCAGCGGGGCGGAGGCGAAGGCCCGTCTCGCGGTCGAGGGGCCGAACGTCATCGAGGAGGAGCGCGCGATCCGCCCCTGGGTGATCATGCTTCGCCAGTTCCGCAGCCCGCTGATCTACATCCTGATCGTCGCGGCGCTCGTCACCGTGGGCCTGGGGGAGTACGTCGATGCCGCGGTGATCGGGATGGTGCTCCTCTTCAACGCAATTGTCGGGTTCTTTCAGGAGTACAGGGCGGAGCGCTCCCTGGAGGCGCTGCGACAGCTGGCGCGCACCCGGGCGCGCGTGATCCGGGACGGGCGCGAGCGCGAGGTCGACGCGAGCGAGCTGGTGCCCGGGGACATCACCCTTGTCGAGGCCGGCGCGAAGGTTCCGGCCGACTGCAGGATCGTCCACGCGACGGCGCTCGAGGCCGACGAGTCACTGCTGACCGGGGAGTCGGAGATGGTCGCGAAGGGAAGCGACCCGGTTGACGCCGGTGCGCAGGTCGCGGACCGCAGCAGCATGCTGTTCACAGGCACGGTCGTGACGCGCGGGCACGCCCGCGCCGTCGTTTCGGCCACCGGCGGCGCGACGGAGCTCGGCCGGGTCGCCGGAACGGTGCAGCGGATCGTCCCCGCGCAGACCCCGCTTCAGCGGCGCATGGGCCGCTTCACTCGGCTCGTCGGCGCCTGGGCGCTGGCCAGCTCCGTGCTCGGATTCGGGCTCGGCGCCCTGCAGGGGGAGGAGCTGAGCGAGCTGTTCCGCGCGATGGTTGCACTTGCGGTCGCCGCCCTTCCCGAGGGGCTCCCGATCGTCCTCACGGTGACTCTGGCGATCAGCGTCAGCCGAATGGCCAATCGAGGCGCGATCGTCAGGCGCCTTCCGGCCGTCGAGACCCTCGGCAGCTGCTCGGTGATCGGCTCGGACAAGACCGGGACCCTGACCCAGAACAGGATGACCGTGGAGCGGATCTTCGCCGGCGGAGAGCGATTCGAGCTGACGGGTGGCGGCTACCTGCCCCGCGGCGAGGTGCTCAAGGACGGGGCCCCTGCGGCGATCGAGGAAGGCTCACCGCTGGAGCTGGCCCTGCGCGCCGGGGCACTCTGTAACGAGGCATCGCTCGCCGAGAGCAACGGCGAGCCGCAGGTCGCGGGAGATCCGACCGAGGTCGCGCTGCTCGTCTCGGCCGCAAAGGCGGGACTCTTCCGGGACGAGCTGGAAGACCGCTTCCCGCGCTGGGCGGATATTCCCTTCGACCCCGAACGACGCTACGCGGCGACCTTCAACCATCGGGACGGTGGAACCCTCGTCTTCGTCAAGGGAGCCCCGGAGCAGGTGCTGAGCATGTGCACGGCGGCGGCGGGCCAGGAGCGGCTGGATCGCCGGCGCGTACTCGACGAGGCGCATGCGATGGCGAATCAGGGGCTGCGGGTGCTGGCCATGGCCTACCGGAACTTCGGGCCGACCCCGCCGAGGGGCGATGTCGTCAGCGAGCATCCCGCTGAGCTGACCTTCCTCGGCCTGCAGGGCATGATGGACCCGCCGCGCGAGGAGGCTCGCGATGCGGTCGCCCGCTGCCAGCGGGCTGGGATCCGAGCGGTGATGATCACCGGCGACCACGTCACCACGGCGCGGGCGATCGCGGAGCAGCTCGGCATCGTCGGGGCGGGTGAGAGGGCGATCGCGGGCCGTGAGCTGGATGAGTGCGACGACACGGAGCTGGAACGCGTGGTCGCCGAGGTGTCCGTGTTCGCGCGCGTCTCGCCCGAACACAAGCTGCGGCTCGTGCGAGCTCTGCGCGCGCAGGGAGACGTGGTCGCCGTCACCGGGGACGGTGTCAACGACGCGCCGGCCCTCAAACAGGCCGACATCGGAGCCGCCATGGGCCGTTCCGGGACCGATGTCGCCAAGGAGGCCGCCGACATGGTCATCACGGACGACAACTTCGCGACGATCTTCGCCGCCGTCGAGGAGGGGAGGGTGGCGTTCGACAACGTTCGCAAGACCACGTTCTTCCTGATCTCGGGAAACGCAGCCGCGGTGCTCGCCGTCCTGGTCAGCCTCGGCGCCGGCCAGGCGCTTCCTTTCCTGGCCGTACAGCTTCTCTGGCTCAACCTCGTGACCAACGGGGTGCAGGACGTAGCGCTGGCCTTCGAGCCGGGTGAGAAGCACCTGATCGATCGCCCGCCGCGGCCGCGGGGCGAGGGCGTGATCTCGCCGCTCCTATGGGAGCGGACCGGAATTGCGGCGCTGGTGATGGCCGCGGGAACGCTCGTCATGTTTCACCTGCAGCTCGACGGCGGAGACGTCGACGAGGCACGCTCGGTCGCCCTCACCACGATGGTCGTCTTTCAGGCGCTTCACGTCGGCAACTCCCGCTCCGAAATGCTCTCAGCCTTCGCGAAGAGCCCCTTCAGCAACCGCTTCCTCTTCGTGGGCACGCTGGGCGCGCTCGCCATCCACACCGCCGCCCTCTACCTGCCGTTCACGCAGTACGCGCTGAGCCTCGAGCCGATCAGCCTGCGGGCCTGGCTGCAGATCGTCGTGATCTGCCTCAGCGTGATCGTCGCGGTGGAGCTGCACAAGCTCCTACGTGGGCGGCAAGACCGCCCTACGACGACCCGCCTCTGACCTATCTCAACTCTGGGCGGGGGCGGTTGAGGTCGATCGCGATCGCCAGGATCAGGGTCGCCGACCAGGCGTTGACGGGATCGAGCTTCAGCGGCTCGCCCCCGCCGACGAGGTTGGCGACGAACCAGATGGCAAGCCAGACGAACGTCATGCGAGCACCTCCGTCATCGGATTGCAGGGCTCGAACCTATCGGACCCCGAGGCAGCTGGCGACCTCTATGGCCGGGGCACCACCAGGACCGGGCACGGAGACAGGTCGATCAGCTTTGCGGCGACCGAGCCGAGCATCACCCGGGTGAGCGGCCCGTAGCCCCGCGAGCCGGCGACCAAGAGGTCCACTCCGTCCTCGCATGCGTCGGCAAGCGTCTCTGCGGGCGGACCGCTCAGCTGCCGCCCCTCCACCGTCACCCTCGCCTCGATCGATTTGACGCCCTCCTCGAGCACGTTCTCAGGCTCGGGTGGATTGACCGGCGTGTATCCGACGATCCCCGGGAGAGCGACGGGCGGGGCGACGACGGTGAGCACCCGGACGGTGGCGCGGTGCGCTTCGGCCAGCTCCCGGGCGCGGTTCAGGGCCTGCTTCGATTCCGGCGTTCCGTCGAAGGCGACGGCGATCAGCCCAAGCGGACCGTGGCCCTGCTCCGCGTAGCCGCGCGGGGCCACGGCGACAGGGACGGGCGCACCGTTGAGCACTCCGCGGCCGACGCTCCCGAGCAGCGCCCGCCCCAGCGTGCCGCGGTGGGAGGAGCCGATCACGACCGTGTCCACCGGCTCACGTTCGGCGAGGTCGCTGATGATGC
>DASUUD010000033.1:0-22716 GCA_036374255.1 Solirubrobacterales bacterium
CGCTCTGGGCGGCAACCCGCCACGGCGCCAGGGTGGTGGGCATCACCCTCTCCGCCCCGCAGGCCGAGACGGCGCGGCGACGGGCGGAGTCGGCCGGGGTCTCCGACCGGGTCGAGATCCGCGTCATGGACTACCGGGACCTCGCCGGCGAGCGCTTCGACGCGATCGCCAGCATCGGCATGGTCGAGCACGTCGGCGCCGCCCAGATCGACGTCTACGCGCGCAAGCTGGCCGGGCTGCTGGAGCCCGGCGGGCGGCTGCTCAACCACGGCATCGCGCGGCTCCGCCACACCGACCCGGACGCCGGCCCCTTCTCGGAGCGGTACGTCTTCCCCGACGCCGAGCCGCTGCATCTCTCGCGGGTGCTGCTCGCGCTGGAGCGGGCGGGCCTCGTCACCCGCCACGTCTCCGAGCACGGCGCCGATTACGCCGAGACGCTGCGCCACTGGGCTCGCCGCCTCGACGAGAACCTCGACGACGCCGTCCGGCTCGCCGGCCCCGAACGCGTACGCGTCTGGCGCCTCTACCTGCGCGCCGCCCGCAACGGCTTCGAGTCGGGCTTCACGTCCATCTACCAGGCCCGCTGCACCCTGGCCTGAGAAGATCCACGTCATGTTTTCCATGTAATGGATGGAAAACGTGATGTGGATTTCGCCGCGGGTGGGCGCAGTCAGGCCGGAAAGTCGTGCTCGACGCTCGGCAGCGCCCAGTCGGCGCCCGCCGTGCGCAGATCGTCGACGCTGTAGCTGCCGGTGGCGACGCCGACGACGCGGATCCCGGCGCCGTGGCCGGCCTTGACGTCGCGCGGGGTATCCCCGACTGCGATGCAGGCGCCGTCGGTCAGCGTGCCCCCGGAGACCAGCTCGCCGCGGCCGAGGGCGGCGCGGGTGACCTCGGTGCGGTCGGCGGAATCGGAGCCGTAGCCGCCAAAGCTGAAGAAGCGGTTGAGGCCCCCGCGCGCCAGCTTGATGTGGGCGGCGGCCTCGATGTTTCCGGTGACCAGCCCCAGCAGCCTGCCCTCATCGATCAACCGCTCCAGCAGGGTCTCGATGCCCGGCATGACGCTGTAGCCGGTCGATCCGGCGACCGTGTCCGGCAGGTGCTTCAGGTAGCAGCCGATCGCCTGCGAGCGCTCGGCCTGGGTGCCCTCGCGCCCGAGCACCTCGCGGAAGACGATCGCGGCGATCTCGGGGTCGGTCATCCCCGCGTCGGTGTGGTCGGCGATGTTCGCCTCCACCCCGTGCAATTCCTCGAAGGCCCGCTGCCAGGCGGCGCCGCCCGCTCCGCCGGTGACAAGCAGCGTCCCGTCGATGTCGAAGAGCACAGCGCGCGTTGCGCTGCGCATATCGGCGTCCTCGGTCGGTCGGCTTCGGTCACGCACGGACACTGTGCGCTCCCTCGCCGCCCTCCCTGCGTCCTTGATCTGCTTGCCAACGCACACTGTGACAAACCTACTCCGAGGACTCGCCGACCATCCCCCGCTGGCTGAGCACGTAGAGGAGTCCGAGGGACGGCAGGATCAACACAGCCGCCACCCCGAAGACGACGAACACCGAGATCAGCGTCGGGCTGGGGGCGGCCGCTTCGGAGATCTCCAGCGAGGTGGGCAGCAGGTAGGGGTACTGGGCGACGCCCCAGCCCCAGATCACCGCGGCGACCGCGAGGGCCGCGAGGGGCCGCAGGCCGCGGCGGGTGCCCCGCGCCAGCAGCACCAGCACCGCCAGGCCGCAGACGCCGGAGAGGATCACCAGCGGCAGCCCCTCGGAGGTGAGGCCGTCGTAGACGAAGCGGGCGTCCGCGCGCAGGGCGAAGATCCCGGCCAGCGCGACGGCACCGGCGACGGCGGCCGCGATCAGGGCGCGGCGGGCGAAGTACTCCTCCATCTCGCCATCCCCGGCGCGGCGGGAGTCGGAGATCAGGTAGATCGCGGCGAGGTAGGCGCCGCTGGCGACGAACAGCGCCCCGGTCAGCAGCGGCAGCGGCTCGATCCAGCTCGAGAAGGCCTCACCGTTCCCCTCAGCCGGGACGTTGCCGGAGGCGATCGCGCCGACCACGGTCCCCATGAAGAAGGGCGTCATCACCGAGGAGAGGGCGAAGGAGGCGCCGAGCGCCCGCCGCGCCTGCAGCGAGTCCACCGACTTGCGGAAGGCGAAGCCGGCGCCCCGGAAGACGATCCCCAGGGCGGCCAGCGCCAGCGGCACGTAGAGCGTGGACATGATCGCCCCGAAAGCCTCCGGGAACGCGGTCCAGAGGACGACGAGGATGAAGATCAGCCAGACGTGGTTGGCCTCCCAGACCGGCGTGATCGAGGCCTGGATCCGGGCCCGCGGCCGCTCCCCCTGCCGGGGGTCGCCGGCGACCAGGTCCCAGAGGCCGCCCCCGAAGTCGGCGCCGCCGAACAGCGCGTAGAGGGTCGCCCCGATCCAGAGGATCGCCGCCGCCGCGTCCGCCTTGCTCATCCCGGGACCCCCTGGCGTGGTTCCTTAGTCAGAAATCGTTTGACAAAGGAACCGCGCGATTGCGGCCCGCTGCCGCGTGGTTCTTTTGCCCAAGTGGGTTTGACAAAGGAACCGCGCGAGCTCATGGTGCGCCCCCCTTCGCAACCGGGGCGGCGGGCCCGTAGGGTGACTCCTCCTCGCCGCGCTCCCCCTCCTCGCGCCAGCGCCGCGCCATCGTCCGCAGCACGAGAATCGCCGTCGTCCCCAGCGCGGCGTATAGGACGATCACGCCGGCGAAGGCGAACCAGATCCCCTCCGCCTCGGTCACCGATTCGGAGACCCGCAGGTACTGCTGGACCATCCAGGGCTGGCGTCCCACCTCGGTGACGATCCAGCCCGCCCAGACCGCGACGATCGCCGCCGCGCCGGAGATCGCCACCGCGCGCAGGAACCAGGGGGTCCGCGGGATGTCGCGTCGCCGCCACCAGGTCACCGCGAGCCAGATGGCCAGCCCCAGCAGGCCGAAGCCGATTCCCACCATCGCGTCGAAGGAGAGGTGCAGCAGCGTGTTGGCGGGCGGTCGCTCGTCGGGCGGGATGTCGTTGAGCCCCGTGACCACTGTGTCCGTGCTGAAGTCCACCAGCAGGGAGTTGAGGCCGGGGATCCCGATCCCGCCCTTCACCCCGTCGGAGGTGCAGATGCCGCCGATGTACTCGGTCTGGTCGGGGCCGGTCTCCTGGATGCACTCGAAGGCGGCGAACTTTGCCGGCTGGTCGTCCGCGACTTCCCTGGCCGCGACGTCGCCGACGAAGATCTGCACCGGCGCGGCGATGCAGGCGATCGTCAGGGGGATCAGCAGCCCGAGCCGGTGGTGCCGGTCGCGCCGCCCGCGCAGCATCCCGACCGCGTAGACCGAGGCGAAGAGGAAGCCGGTGACCATGTAGGCGGCGAGGATCATGTGCGGGACCTCGTGCACCCAGGCGGGGCTGAAGAGGACCTCGAACGGATCGGTGTCGATGACCCTGCCGGCGGCATCGAGGGTGAAGCCCTGCGGCGTGTTCATCCAGGCGTTGGCGGTGACGACCGAGAAGGCGCCGCCGATCCCGGCGACCAGCATCGGCACGCCGGTCCAGAAGTGCGGCCAGCCCGCCAGCCGCTTCCACCCGTAGATGTAGATCGCCAGGAAGATCGCCTCGGTGAAGAAGAAGATCCCCTCGATCGCGAAGGCGATCCCGAAGGCGTCGCCGTAGCGCTCCATGAAGCCCGGCCAGAGCAGGCCGAACTCGAAGCTGAGCACGGTGCCGGTCACCGCGCCGGTGGCGAAGGTGACCGCCGCCACCTTCGACCAGCGCCGCGCCAGGCGCATCGCGTCTGGGTCGTTGCGCTTCAACCCCAGGTAGTTGGCGGTGAGGACGACCGCGGGGAAGGCGACCCCGATGCAGGCGAGGACGATGTGGAAGCCGAGCGTGAACGCCATCAGCTGGCGCGCTGCGAGAAGATTCGAGTCCGACGCCGCGAGCGGGAGGGCGTCGAGCAGCGGCATCGTTACTCCGAGCGCCTCGCTGCCCGGTAGCGGCGGATCAGCGCGTTGGTCGAGCTGTCGTGCGCAAGCTCGGGCTCGTCGGCGGCCTGCAGCTCGGGCACGATCGCCTTCGCCAGCACCTTGCCCAACTCGACCCCCCACTGGTCGAAGGAGTCGATCCCCCAGACCGCCCCCTGGGTGAAGACGCTGTGCTCATAGAGGGCGACCAGGGTGCCGAGCGTGCGCGGGTCGAGCCGCTCGGCGAGGATCGTGTTGGAGGGCCGGTTCCCCTCCATCACCCGGTGCGGCACGACCTCCTCCGGCGTACCCTCGGCGCGCACCTGCTCCGGCGTTTTGCCGAAGGCCAGCGCCTCGCCCTGGGCGAAGACGTTGGAGATCAGCAGGTCCTGGTGCTCGCCGAGCGGGTTGTTGCTCTGCATGAAGCCGATGAAGTCGCAGGGGATCAGCCGCGTCCCCTGGTGGATCAGCTGGTAGAAGGAGTGCTGGCCGTTGGTCCCCGGCTCGCCCCAGAAGATCGCGCCGGTGTCGTAGTCGACGCGGGCGCCGTCGAGGGTGACGTGCTTGCCGTTCGACTCCATGGTCAGCTGCTGCAGGTAGGCGGGGAAGCGGTGCAGATACTGGTCATAGGGCAGGACGGCGGCGGTTTGCGCGCCGAAGAAGTTCCCGTACCAGACCAGCAGCAGCCCCATCAGGACGGGGAGGTTCTCCGCCGGCGGCGCCTCGCGGAAGTGCTCGTCCATGGCGTGGAAGCCGGCCAGCATCTCGCCGAACCGCTCTGGTCCGATCGCCAGCATCGTCGAGAGCCCGATCGCGGAGTCCATCGAGTAGCGGCCCCCCACCCACTCCCAGAAGCCGAACATGTTGTCGGTGTCGATGCCGAACTCGGCGACGCCCTCGGCGTTGGTCGAGACGGCGACGAAGTGCTTCGCCACCGCCGCCTGGTCGCCGCCCATCGCGTCCAGCGACCATTCACGCGCCGTGCGGGCGTTGGTCATCGTCTCGAGCGTGGTGAAGGTCTTGGAGGAGATCACGAACAGGGTCTCCTCGGGATCGAGGTCTCGGGTGCACTCGACGAAGTCGGTGGCGTCGACGTTGGAGACGAAGCGGAAGGTCATCTCGCGCTTGCTGAAGTGGCGCAAAGCCTCGTACGCCATCACCGGGCCGAGGTCCGAACCACCGATCCCCACGTTGACGACGTTGCGGATCGGCCTGCCGGTGTGGCCCTTCCACTCGCCGGAGCGCACCTTCTCGCTGAAGGCGGACATCCGGTTCAGGGTCTCGTGGACCTCCTTGACGACGTCCACCCCATCGACGAGCAGTGAGCGCTCGCGCGGCATGCGCAGCGCCACGTGCAGCACCGCGCGGTCCTCGGAGACGTTGATGTGCTTGCCGGCAAACATCGATTCGCGGCGCTCCTCGACCCCGCGCTCGCGGGCCAGCTCGACCAGCAGCCTCACGGTCTCGCCGGTGATCCGGTTCTTGGAGTAGTCGAGGTGGAGGCTCGCCCCCTCGGCGACAAGGCGCTCGCCGCGCTGCGGGTCGGCCGCGAAGAGGTCGCGCAGGTGGGCATCGCCGACATCAGCGTGGTGGCGCTCCAGCGCCCCCCACGACCCGCAGTCGCGCAAGCGCGCCGCCTGCGCGCTCACTGGAACTGTTCCCGCTTCGCTCGCTGCGCGGAGAGCCAGAAATGCACGGTTGCTCCCTCCGCGCTCACTGACAGATCCGCTCCTTCTCGGATCCGATCGTCGCCAGCATCTCGCGCCACGACTGATCGAAGGCCTGCTTGCCCTCCTCCTGGAGGCGGGCGGAGAGGGCTTCCACGTCGATCCCCGCGGCGGCGAACTCCAGCAGCGCCTGCTCCGCGTCGCCGCCGTCCTCGGACAGCGGTTCGCGCACCGCGCCGTGCTCGGCGAAGGCCTTCAGGGTGCCCTCGGGCATCGTGTTGATGGTGTGCGGCGCCGCAAGGCCCTCCACGTAGAGCACGTCGGACGCCTCGGGGTCCTTGGTGCTTGTGCTGGCGAACAGCAGCCGCTGCGGCCGCGCCCCCTCGTTGGCGAGGCGCTGCCAGCGCTCCGAGTCGAGCAGCTCCCGATAGGCGGCGTAGGTCCGCTTGCCGATCGCGATCCCGAGCCGGTCCCGCAGCTCGTCGGGCACCTCGTCCATCACCGCCTTGTCCCAGCGGCTGACGAAGAGCGAGGCGACCGAGCCGACAGCCGGGTCGAGCCCGGCCTCTATCCGGCGTTCTATCCCGCGCATGTATGCCTCCGCAGCGCCGAGGTAGTGCCCGCGGGAGAAGAGCAGGGTCACGTTGACGTGCACGCCATTGAAGATCGACTCCTCGATCGCTCGGCGGCCCGCTTCGGTCCCCGGGATCTTGATGAACAGGTTGTCGCGCTCACCCTTGCGGTGCAGCTTCGCCGCCTGCTCGATCGTCGCCTCCGTATCGTCGGCGAGCAGCGGCGAGACCTCGAGCGAGACCCAGCCGTCCACTCCGTCGGTGCGCTGGTGAACCGGCGCGAAGAGATCGGCGGCGCGGCGCAGGTCGGCGAAGGCCAGCTCGAAGAACAGCTCCTCCGGCGAGTCAGCCTTGGGGCCGTCGGCAGCGATCTGCTCGTCGTAGGCGTCGCCGCCGGAGATCGCCTTGTCGTAGATCGTCGGGTTGGAGGTGAGCCCGGTCACCGACAGCTCCTCCAGGTAGCCGCTCAGCGTGCCGTCGCTGAGCATGGTGCGGGTGATGTTGTCGAGCCAGAGGCTCTGGCCCAAATCGTGCAATTGCTCGGTCGGTTTCACAGCGCACTCCTTCCTTGCGGTCAGCCGTTCCCCTTCGCCCCCGCCAGCACTTCGCGCCCGGCCTCCGTGATGCGGTCGGGGGTGAAGCCGAACTTGGTCTGCAGGTCTCTCAACGGAGCCGAGCTGCCGAAGGTGTGCATGCCGATCCGAACTCCGCCCGGCCCCACGTAGTGGTCCCAGCCGATCGTCGAGGCCTCCTCGATCGAGACCCGCGCGCTGACGGAGGGCGGCAGCACCTCCTCGCGGTAAGCGTCCTCCTGGCGGTCGAACAGCTCCCAGCAGGGAAGGCTGACGACGCGCGAGCGGATCCCCTCGCCGCTCAGCTCCTCGTGAGCGGCGAGCGCCAGCGCGACCTCGCTGCCGGTGGCGATCAGGATCAGCTCCGGGTCCCCGTTCTCGGCGTCGGCGAGCACATAGCCGCCCCGGCGCAGGCCGGAGGCCGGGGCGTAGCGGGAGCGGTCGAGGATCGGCACGCCCTGGCGGGTGAGGACGAGCGCAACCGGCTGGTGAGTGCGGTCGAGCGCGCAGCGCCACGCCTCGGCGACCTCGTTTGCGTCGGCGGGGCGGAACACGTCGAGGCCGGGGATCGCGCGCAGCGAGGCGAGCTGCTCGACGGGCTGGTGGGTCGGCCCGTCCTCGCCCAGCCCGATCGAGTCGTGGGTGAATACATGGATCACCGGCAGCTCCATCAGCGCCGAGAGGCGGATCGCCGGGCGCGCGTAGTCGGAGAAGGTGAGGTAGGTGGACCAGAGCGGCCGCAGCTTGCAGAGCGAGAGTCCGTTGGAGATCGCCGCCGCCTCGTGCTCGCGGATCCCGTAGTGGAGCTGGCGCCCTTCATAGGCGCCCGGCTCGAAGTCGGCGGCGCCGGCGAGCTCGAGGCGCACCGAGGTCGAGTCCGTGAGGTCGGCGGAGCCGGCGAGCAGCCATGGGACGTTCGCCGCGATCGCGTTCTCGACCTCGTTGGAGGCCTTGCGCGTGGCGAGCCCCTTCTCGTCGGGATCGAAGCTGGGGATGTCGGCATCCCAGCCGTCAGGGAGCTCGCGCTTCAGAGTCGCCTCGATCTCGCTCGCGAGGTCGGGGTTGCCCTTCGCGAAGTCGGCCAGCCTGGCCTCCCAGTCGGCGCGCAGCTCGGCGCCGCGCCTGCCCATCCCGGCGGCGAAGTGCTCCTTCACCCCGTCGGGGACGAGGAATTCCGCATCCTCGGGCCAGCCGTAGGCGCGCTTCGTCTCGCGCACCTCCTCCTCTCCCAGGGGGGAGCCGTGGACGGCCGCGGTGTCCTGCTTGTGGGGGGAGCCGTAGCCGATGTGGCTGTCGACGATGATCAGCGTCGGCCGCCCCTCCTCCGCCCTGAACTCCTGGTAGGCGTGGGCGAGCAGCTCCCGGTCGTTGGCGTCGCCGACCCGGGTCACGTTCCAGCCGTAGCCCATGAAGCGAGCCGCGACGTCGTCTTCGTAGGCAAGGCTGGTTTTGCCGTCGATCGTGATGTGGTTGTTGTCGTAGACCCAGCAGAGGTTGTCGAGCTTCAGGTGGCCGGCGATCGAGGCGGCCTCGTTGGAGACGCCCTCCATCAGGCAGCCGTCGCCGGCGATCGCGTAGACGTCGAAGTCGAAGAGATCGGCGCCGTAGCGCTTGCCCTGCCACTTGGAGGCGATCGCCATCCCCACCGAGGTGGCGATCCCCTGCCCGAGCGGGCCGGTGGTCGACTCCACCCCGGAGGTCCAGCGGTACTCGGGGTGTCCGGGGGTGCGCGAGTCGAGCTGGCGGAAGCGCTTGATGTCCTCCAGCGAGACGGAGGGCTCGCCGACCACCTCGTAGTCGGGTTCGACTGCCCTCACCTCGGCCAGGAAGAGCAGCGCGTAGAGCAGCATCGAGGCGTGACCCGCGGAGAGCACGAAACGGTCGCGGTTGGGCCAGATGGGTTCGGCCGGGTCGAATCGCAGGAACTGCTGCCAGAGCGTGTAGGCGACCGGGGCCATCGACATCGGCGTCCCGGGATGCCCCGAGTCGGCCTTCTGGATCGCGTCGATCGACAGCGTCCGGATCGTGTTGATGCAGAGCTGGTCGATGTTCTGCGCCATCGCCACGGCCACGATCCTAGTCACTACCCGGTGACGGCCCGTCAACCCCTGAACGTGCCGGAAGTCAGCGGCCCCTTTGAGTACTCAACTCCGGCACGCCTGGACAGGCGCTCAGGGCTCGATGCGGGTCACCGTGCCGTCGCCGTTGTTGGCCACCCAGACGGCCTCCCTGCCGACCGCGACGGCGCCGGGCCGGGGACCGACCTCGATCGCCTCCCCGAGGACCTCGCTGCTTTCGATGTCGATGCGGCTGACGGTGCCGTCCCCGTTGTTGGCGACCCAGACCAGTTGGGTGCCGGCGTCGATTCCGCCCGGCCGGTCGCCGACCGCGATCGGCTCGCCCAGCAGCGACCCGGTCACCGGATCGACCCGCGAGACCCCGTCGCCGCGGCTGTTCGCAATCCAGACCCGCCCGCCGCCGACGGTCACCCCTGCGGGGTTCCGGCCGATGGTGATGGGCGCCCCGGCGGTCGCGGTGTCGCGGTCGATGGACCGCACCGTGCCGGTCGAGGCGCTGCTGGCCCAGACCCCACCGGCGCCGGCCGCCAGCCGCAGAGGCGCCGCGCGGGGCACGATGCCCCGCTTGTAGATCCGCTCCCCTGCGGGGTTGATCGCGGTGACCCCGCGGCCGTCCTGGTCGGCGACCCATACCCGCCCGCCGGTCACGACGATCGCACCCGGCCGCCCGCCGACTGGAACCCGTGCGGCGAGGCGACCGGAGGGGTCGAGGCGAAGGACGCTGTGCGTGCGCGGGCTGGACACCCATACCGAGCCCTCGCCGACGGCAACCGCGGAGACGCCCCGGCCGACGCGCCTCTTCAGATCGATCCCGCCCCCGTCGGATTCGATCCGGGAGAGGGTGCCGTCGGCGGCGCTGGTCACCCATACCCCTCCGTCCGCGGCGGCGAGGCGGAGCGGTCCCTCCCCCACCGCGATCGGGTCGGAGACCGAGACGTGGTCGTCGTTCATCAGCAGGAGGAGGGCGGCCACAAGGGCAACGAGGATGGCCGGCGTCAGCAACCAGCCGGGCTGAGCGGCGATGCGGCGAAGCCGACCCCGGTACCCGGCCTGGTCAGCGGCGGCGAGCGGCGCGGTCCGGGCATCCGTGCCCTCCGAGAGGACACGCGTCGCCGCCGGCGCCTCGCCCTGGCGCTCGCGGGCGGCCTCGATCAGGGCCCCAGCGCTCGGGTAGCGGTCCCCGGGCTCCTTCGCCACGGCGCGTTCGATCACCGCGTCCAGCCCGGCCGGCATCTCGGGTTCCGCGTCGCCGGCACGACGGGCGTAGGGGACGATGCCGGTGAGGCTCTCGTAAAGCACGCAGCCCAGCGAGTAGACGTCGGCCGCGGGACCGACCTCCTGCCCCCGCCACTGCTCGGGCGACATGTACTCGACCGTGCCCACCACGGAGGTCCCGCTCAGCACGCCGCTGTCGCCGAGCGCCTTGGCCAACCCGAAGTCCGAGAGGAACGCCCGCTCGCCTTCGAGCAGGATGTTGTGCGGCTTGACGTCGCGGTGGACGATGCCGGCGGCGTGGGCGGCGTCAAGCGCGTCGGCGATCTGGGCGAGCAGGTCGAGCGCCCGCTCCGCGGGCAGCGGGCCATGCTCGGCGATCCGGCTCTTCAGGTTGCCGCCCTCGACCAGGCGCATCGCGACGATCAGCTCACCCTCCTCCTCGCGCGCGTCGAACACCGGCACGACGCTGGGGTGGTCGAGCCGGGCGGCGAGGCGGGACTCGCGCAGGAAGCGCTCTCGGAAGCTCTCGTCGCTGGCGAGGTGGCGCGCGATCACCTTCAGCGCCACGGGCCGCTCGAGCGCCAGGTGCGTCGCCCGGTAGACGACGCCCATCCCGCCCCGCGCGATCTCCGCATCGAGCCGGTAGCCGGCGAGGGTCGAGCCGATCTCCGGGTCCCCCATGCGGGCGGGTTATACCGCCCGCATGGGGTACGGAGCGCTAACGCCTGCGACTGCGCACCGGCTGCCAGGTGATCACGGGGCCGATCACGGTGGTCGTGCCGCCCGCGGCGGAGGGTTCCGAAGGCGTGAACCCTTCCGCCAGGGCGATCGCCGAGCGCCCGGCGACGTCGATCGAGGTGAGCTGAACCCTCTCCTCGGCCTCGATGAAGGCGGCGACGCGCCGGCCGTCCGAGGAGAAGACCGCGTTGGTCTGCGAGCCGTCGGAAAGCTCGCTCAGCTTGCGGGCCCGGCCTCGGCCGATCCGCTTCACCCAGAGTCCCTGGTCCCGGCGGAAGAGGACCCTGCGGCCGTCGGGCGTGACGTCTTCGACGTAGGCCGAGCCGGCCCCGGCGACCAGCGGCCGCACCCGGCGGCCGTTCCGCCGCATCGTGTAGACGTCGGCGTAGGCGCTCTCGTCCTCAGCGACCTCGCCGCGGCTGTAGACGATCCCGCCGGCGTAGTAGCGGGGGTCGAACTCGTCGATCACCGCCGTCCTGGTGAGGCGGGCGAGCCGGGCGCCGGAGGGCCGCACCGAGTAGAGGTCCGCGGCGACCCCGCCGCCGCCCTGGGCGACGCTGCGCACGAAGACCAGCAGGCGGCCGTCGGGGGAGAAGGACGCGTCATGGTCGTCCTCCGGGCCCCGGGTCAGGGCACGGGAGCCCCCGCCGCTTATTCGAACGGTGTAGAGGTCGGCGGGTGCCTCCTTCCAGTCCCGCCGCTCGAAGACGACGAGCCTGCCGTTGGGCGAGACCCTGGGCGCCGTGTCGAGCTCGGGGCCTCCGGTGACCCGCCGCAGCCCGGAGCCGTCGGCCCGCACGGAGAACACGTCCCCCCCGCGGGAGAAGGCGATCGCCCTGCCGTTCGGCGCGAAGTCCGGTTCGCTGTCGGCGGGGTCCTCGGTGAGCTGGTTGAGGCGGCCGCGTCGGACCGCGTAGAGGCCGCCCTCGACGGTGCTCGTCTCCTTGACCTCCTTCCCGCCTTCCTCGTTTTCGACCGTCTCAACGAGCGTCTGGGTCACGACACGCGAGAAGACGACGGCGCCTGAGCCCGCCGGCGCCGCGACCGCAGACGCGGCCGGAAGGGCGAGCCCGAGGCAGAGGGCCAGGGTTGCGAACGGCAGTCGGTTGAGCATCTGAGTTCCTTTCTGGACGATTGACGCTGCAACCGATGCTCGGTCGCCGCCGCGATCCCGCCAACGACAGCGCCGCCCCGCATCGGGCCGGCTTTGGCCCGGTCCGGGTCAGCGATCGAGACCCAGCTCGATCACCCGCGCGGCGATCACTCGCGGACGTTCGCGCCCGGCGTCCCCCGGGATGCCGAGCTTCGCGGCGAGGGCGTCGAGGCGGCGCTGTGCGGTCCTCTCGCTGACATGCAGCGCCTCCGCGATCTCGGCCCGCGTGGCCGGCCGGCCGGCGAAAGCGCCCTCGCTGCGGTACGGCGCGACGAGGGCGGTCGCGGTCGCCCGCTCCTCCTCGCTGAGGGGGACGGCGGGGGCGGCCGCCGCCACGGTTTCGCCCGCCCCGCGCGAGACGGGGTCGGAGACTTCCAGCCGCTGGCCGCCGACCATCAGCGTGTCGCCGTCACGCAGGCGGCGCGGGCGGTTGAGCGGCTCGCCGTTCAGCGCCGTCCCGTTGCGGCTGTCGAGGTCGGTAGCCATCAGGACCCCGCCGCGGCTCTCGATCTCCAGGTGTTGCCAGGAGACCCTCTCGTCGTCGATGCAGAGGTCGGCGTCGGGATCGCGGCCCACGACGGTGCGTCCCTCTCCCAGGGGAACGGAGCGCGGCTCACCGCCCTCACCGCTCAGCCAGATCCGCGCCTCCATCTCCGCGAGCATAGAGGGGGTTTAGAGTGCGGCGCCGTGGCCGCAGACGAGGAGAAGCGGATCGCCGCGGAGGGGGCGGCCGAGCTGCTCGAGGACGGGATGACCGTCGGCCTTGGCACCGGCTCCACCGTCGCCCACCTGCTGCCGGCGATCGCGGCGCGCGGACTCGAGGGCATCCGCTGCGTGGCGACCTCGGTCGCCACCGAGGAGCAGGCGCGCGAGCTGGGAATCCCGGTGGAGGAGTTCAGCGAGCTGGAGCGGCTCGACGTCGCGATCGACGGCACCGACCAGGTGACGCCCGACGGCTGGCTGATCAAGGGCGGAGGCGGCGCCCACCTGCGGGAGAAGATCGTCGCGGCGGCCGCCGAGCGCTTCGTCGTCATCGCCGATTCGAGCAAGCCCGTGGACGCGCTCAGCGCCCCGGTGCCGCTGGAGCTGTTCGCCTTCGGCCTGCGCTCGACCCTGGCCCGCCTCGGGCCGGAGGTCGAGCTGCGCAACGCGCCCCGCAGCCCGGACGACGGGGTGATCGCCGACTATCGCGGCGAGGTCGGCGACCCGGCGGCACTCGCCGCCAGGCTCGAGGCCGACCCGGGAGTCGCGGCCCACGGGCTCTTCCCACCCGCTATCGTCAGCGACGTGCTGGTGGGGCGGGGAAGCGCCGTGCAGCAGATGAAGCTGACATAGCCGACCCCGAGGAGGACCCCATGAGCGACACGACGGAGCCGGCGATGGCCGGTGCCATCGTCCGGCCAGACGACGACGGCTGGGACGAGGCGCGCGCCGCCTGGAACCTCGCCGCCGACCAGCGGCCCGACGCCGTGGCGCTGGTGGAGAGTGCCGGGGATGTCGCCGAGGTCGTGCGCTTCGCCGCCCGCCACGACCTCAGGGTCGCCGGGCAGGGAACCGGCCACGGTGCCGGCACCCTGGCGCCTTCGCTGGAGGGCTCGATCCTGATCAAGACGGAACGAATGCGCGGGATCGAGGTCGATGTGGAGGCGCGGACAGCCCGGATCGAGGCGGGCGCGCTGGCCGAAGAGGTCGCAGGGGCTGCCCGCGAGAGCGGTCTCTCCTCGCTCCCCGGCTCCTCGCCGAACGTGGGCGCGATCGGCTTCACCCTGGGAGGAGGGCTGAGCTGGCTCGGCCGCCGGTACGGCTTCGCCTGCAACCGCGTCAGGGCGATCGAGCTGGTCACCGCCGACGGCGAGCCGAGAACGGTCGACGCCGATAACGAGCCCGAACTCTTCTGGGCGCTGCGCGGCGGCGGGGGGGGCTACGCGATCGTCACCGCGCTCCAGACCGACCTGGTGCCGCTCACCGATCTCTACGCCGGCACCCTCTTCTTCCCCGCCGAGGTCGGCGCCGCAGGAATCCGCGCCTACCGCGAGTGGGCGGAGACGGTCGGCGACGACGTCACCTCGATCGTCCGCTTCCTGCGTCCCCCTCCCATGCCCGACGTCCCCGAGCCGCTGCGGGACACGCCGCTGCTGACCGTCGGCGCGGCCTGCATCATGGACCGCGAGGCCGGGGAAGAGGTGGTCGCGCCGCTGCGGGAGATCGGCCAACCGGTGATGGACAGCTTCGATCAGATCCCACCCGCCGGGCTGAGCGCGATCCACGTGGAGCCCGAGCCCCCCGTGCCCGTCCTCGCCAGCAACGTGCTGATCCGCGAGCTGCCGGACGAGGCGATCAACGCCTTCGTCTCCGTCGCCGACCCGGTCGCCGGCTCGCCGCTGCTGCTCACCGAGCTTCGCCAGCTCGGCGGGGCGCTGGGACGCGAGGCTGAGAACGGCGGCGCCCTGGCCAAGCTCGACGCTGCCTTCGTCATGCTCGGCGTCGGCATGCCGATGACTCCGGAAGCGGGCGAGGCGATCGACGCCCACTACGACCGCCAGGAGGAGACGATGGCGCCCTGGGCCGCCGACGGCGGCTACCTCAACTTCGCCGACCGCCCCGCCCCCCTCGAGGCGATCCTCCCGGCGGACGTCTGCGAGCGCCTCGCGGAGGTGAAGCGGAGGTGGGACCCCGACGGCATGATCGTCGCCAACCACCCAGTTTCTACCTAGCCCGGACGGGCGGCGAGGAGCGACGCGAGTCGTTTTCGGGCAGGATCGTCTCCCCCCACGAGGTCGGCGATCGTCGTCATCGCCTCTTCGATGTCCTCGGGGGTGGCCTGCGCGATCGCCTCGAGATCGGCCCAATCCTGAGTGCGGTCGAAGAAGGCCTTGAAGATCGCCAGTGAAGCGCAGTCGAGAACGGGAATCTCGCGATTCTCGAGCTTGACCCACACCACGGATGCCGCTACGGCCTCATGAAGGGGCAGGTTATTGAGGAACACGTCGATGGGGGTCCCCTCCCAATCCAACCTGCTCTGGCCATCGCGCTCGACCTTGGCAATGTCCTCCCGGTTTACCGTAACACCGTCCGGCAGCGCGGAGAGGGCGGACTCCGCCTTTGAAGCGTCGACGAAGATGTTGACGTCGAGATCCCGCGTCGCACGCGGCTCCTCGACGCAGTAGGCCAGCGCGATCGCGCCCCCGAATGCGTGCGAGAGCCCGGCGCCAGTGAGCGAATCGTGAATGGCGTGCAGTTTTTCGACCAGCTCGCTCATCTTCGGCTCTGATCGACTCGCTTGACGCGATCCGGCAGGTGCGGAAAATCCAGTGTCGGCCTGGGGCGGAAGGGGAGCGCCTCACCCAGCTCAAGAACCTGGACGAGGATGCCACTGGCGCGTTCGGGATCCACAGGCGGCCTCCGCTCCGCGAGCCCGAGCTCGAAGCCCCCGGCAGCCGCGAGCTTTGCGAGGGTGTCGGCACCCGGCTCGCGTCGGCCGCGCAGATAGACGCTGAGGACCGATCGAGGGAGTCCCGCGCGCCGGGCCAGCTCAGCCTGGCTGAGGCCGCTGCGGCGAAGGATCTCGGCGACGACTGAGGCTGCCGGAGCCCTTGCCAGGGATTTCGGGTCTTCTGTCGCCATCGGGGGAGATGTTAGCGAATACGCTAACTGTTAGCGAATACGCTAACCCAGCCCAGCGGTCGCCGCCTCGTCGGCGACGATGACCATGTCCTCGTTCTCGACCCGGCCGGCGGGGATCGCGTGGTCGCCCTCGAGCAGGCCGGCCAGCGCCGCGCGCTTCTCGGCGCCGGTGACCAGCCAGAGGATGCGCCGGGCCTCGGCCAGGGCCGGATAGGTGAGGGTCATGCGGCGGTGCCCCTGGTAGGCGGTCTCGGTGAGGGCCACGCGGCGGTCGCTCACCTCGAGCACAGGGTCTCCCGGGACCAGGGAAGCGGTGTGCCCGTCCGGCCCGAGGCCGAGATGGACGAGGTCGAGGCGCTCGGGGAGCGAGGCTTCGTACTCGCGGGCCGCCTCCTCGAGGTCGCTCTGGGTGACCGGCATCGGGCGCAGGGCGGACTGGTGGTCCAGCGAGAGGCCGAGCACGAAGTGGGTGAGGTTGCGGTCTTCGCTGCCCGGGGCCGCCACCCGCTCGTCCACCTGGAACAGCTCGGTCTGCGCCCAGGGCATCTCCTCCATCTGCCCCAGGGTCGCGAGCATCGCCCAGGGCGAGCGGCCGCCGCTCATCGCCAACGCATACCGGCCCCGCTCCGCACAGGCGGCCCGCCCCGCCGCGGCGAGAAGCTCGGCGGCGCGGCTCGCCGCCGCCCGCTCGTCAGGGACGACATCGAGCTGCGGTCTCACTCTTTCTTCTCGGCGTGGCCACCGAACTGCTTGCGCATCGCCGACAGGACCTTGTCGCCGAAGTCGTCGAGGCCGCGCGAGAAGAACCGCTCGTACAGCGCCGTGGTCAGCACCGGGGCGGGCACCCCCTCGTCGATCGCCGCGATCGAGGTCCAGCGCCCCTCGCCGGAGTCGGAGACGCGGCCGGCGAACTCCTCCAGCTCGGGCGATTCCCGCAGCGCCGCGGCGGTCAGGTCGAGCAGCCAGGAGCCGATCACGCTGCCCCGCCGCCAGACCTCAGCCACCTCCGGGATATCGATGTCGTACTGGTAGTACTCGGGCTGCTCGAGCGGCGCGGTCTCCGCATCGGCGGTGCGCTCGGCCTTGCCGGCGTTGGCGTTGCGGAGGATGTTCAGCCCCTCCGCGTAGGCGGCCATCACCCCGTACTCGATCCCGTTGTGGACCATCTTCACGAAGTGCCCCGCGCCGTTCGGGCCGCAGTGCAGGTAGCCGTTCTCCGAGGGGGTGGGGTCGCCGCTGCGGCCGGGAGTGCGCTCGGCCGCCTCCACCCCAGGCGCAAGCGAGGCGAAGATCGGGTCGAGCCGCTGGACGGCCTCCTGGGGTCCGCCGATCATCAGGCAGTAGCCGCGCTCCAGGCCGAAAACGCCGCCGCTCGTCCCGCAGTCGATGAAGTCGACTCCCTTTTCCCGCAGCATCTCGGCGCGGCGGATGTCGTCGCGGTAGTAGGAGTTGCCGCCGTCGATGATCGCGTCGCCCGGCTCGAGCACGGTGGCGACGTCGGCGATCGTCTGCTCGGTGATCTCCCCCGAGGGGACCATCACCCAGACCGACCGCGGGGCGCTCAGCTTCTCGCTCAGCTCCCCCAGCGAGGAGGCCCCCTCGGCCCCCTCCTCGGCCAGCGATGAGATCGCGTCGGGATTGACGTCGTAGACGACGCAGGTGTGGCCGTCCGCCATCAGGCGGCGCGCCATGTTCGCCCCCATGCGACCAAGGCCGACGACACCGAGCTCCATGCCCGTAACCCTAAGGGTCTTGCCGGGAGCCCGCGTGGGAGTCTTCCGGACCCCGGCGCTCGGATAGCCTGGCGGGCGGATGGCCAAGCCGCACGCCAGCTCCCCCGACGGCAGCGCCGACGTGCTGACGATCTTCGGCATCACCGGCGACCTGGCGAAGAAAATGACCTTCCATGCCCTCTACCGGCTGGAGGAGAGCGGCAGGCTGACCTGCCCGATCGTCGGCGTCGCGATCGACGATTGGAGCGTCGAGCAGCTTCGCGAGCACGCCCGCGAGTCGATTGCGGCGACGGTGAGCGACCCCGACGAGGATGTCTTCGGCCGCCTCGCCGGCCGCCTCTCCTACGTCCAGGGCGACTACGCGGATGCCGCCACGTTCGAGAGGGTCGCCGCGGCGATCGGCGAGGCGAGGCGGCCGGTCTTCTACCTGGAGGTCCCCCCCTCCCTCTTCCCCACGGTTGTCCATGGGCTGGGGAGGGCAGGGCTGATAGACGGCTCCCGGGTGGTGATCGAGAAGCCGTTCGGCCACGACCTCGTCTCGGCGCGGGCCCTGAACGCAACCCTGCACGAGGAGCTCCATGAGGACCAGATCCTCCGCATCGACCATTACCTAGGCAAGGAGCCGGTGATGGACATCGCCTACCTGCGCTTCGCCAACTCGCTGCTCGAGCCGGTCTGGAACCGCGAGCACGTCTCGCACATCCAGCTGACGATCGCCGAGAACTTCGGGGTCGAGGACAGGGGGCGCTTCTACGACGCGGTGGGGGCGATGCGCGACGTGATCCAGAACCACGCCCTGCAGGTGCTGTCGCTGATCGCGATGGAGCCGCCGGCGGGGAACCAGGCCGACTCCGTCCGGGACAAGAAGGTGGAGCTGTTCAAGGCGGTGCGGGACGCCGAGCCGAAGCGCTACGTGCGCGGCCAGTACCGGGGCTTTCGCGAGATCGACGACGTGGCCTCCGACTCCACCACCGAGACCTACGCCGCCGTCGAGCTGGAGATCGACAACTGGCGCTGGAGTGGCGTCCCGATCTTCATCCGCGCCGGCAAGTGCCTGCCCGTGAAGGCGAGCGAGGTGAACGTCGTCTTCAAGCGGCCGCCCCCGCTTGGGGTGGGGCCGGGCAGGCTGCCGGAGCCGAACCAGATGACGGTGCGGATCGAGCCCGAAGCCGGCGCCCGCATCCGCCTTTTCGCCAAGCAGGCCGGACAGGACGCCTTCCAGGCCTCCGACCTGGAGGTGCTGTTCGAGAAGGTCCCCGGCGAGGATCCCGAGCCCTACGAGCGCCTTCTGGGCGACGCGATCGCGGGCCGTCGCCAGCTCTTCGCCCGGGAGGACGCGGTGGAGGAGACCTGGCGGATCGTGCAGCCGCTGCTCGACGAGCCCGGCTCCGTGCACCCCTACGAGCCGGGGACCTGGGGACCCGAGGAGGCCGAGGGCCTGACCCGGGGGGTCTGCCAGTGGTACGAGCCCTGGCTGCCCAGTGAGCCCGGGGCGCCGGGCTCCTAGCGCTCGACCTCCTGTTCGCGGGCCCTGGCGCGCTCTTCGTCGAGCTCGGCCTCGACCTGTGCGCGCTTCGCGCGCTCCTCGGCGATCGCGGCCTCGGTGCGCCTGTGCTCCGCCCGCTCCTGGTGATGCCGGGCGTCCTCGTGGACCGCGTCGGTCTGCGCGTGCCCGAGCTCCCGCCGCCGGCCTGCCCGGCGGGCTGCGGCGACGAGGACCGCGAGAACGATCAGGGCGCCTATGACGATGAGGATCACAGCGAGGGTTGACATCGAGTCCTCCTTGTCTCTCGGATACCCCCTATCCCCGCAAAGGCCCGCTCGAAAACCCGGACGGGCACCGCCGGCGCGCTCGAGCACTACGAGCGGCGCAGCGCGATCCCGGTGAGGATCTCGCGGACGATCCGGTCGGCGGTCAGCGCGGTGACGTCGGCCGAGCCCACGGCGGAGGGAATCACCTCGACCAGCTCGGCGCCGATCAGCTCGAGCCGAGCCGCCAGCTCGCGGCAGGCGCGCATCAGCTCGGCGCTCGTCATCCCACCCGGCTCGGGCGTGCCGGTGCCCGGGGCGTAGGCGGGGTCGAGGACGTCGATGTCGACCGAGAGGAAGGTGGGGCCCTCCCCCACCGCTGCCGCGGCGCGCTCCACGGCCTCCTCGATCCCCAGCTCGCGGACCTCGTGCATGAAGATGCTTGTGATGCCGCGGTCGCGCTGCCAGGCGAACTCCTCCTTGCCGGGCCAGTAGCCGCGCAGGCCGACCTGCGCGTAGCGCGAGGGGTCGACCTGGCCCCCCTCGACCAGGCGCCGCATCGGGGTGCCGTGCGAGACCTCAACCCCGAAGACCCGCTCGCCGGTGTCGGTGTGCGTGTCGAAGTGGACGAGCCCGAGCGCGCCGTGCCGCGCCGCGCAGGCACGGACGTCGGGCTCGGCGATGCTGTGGTCGCCTCCCAGCACGATCGGGATCGCACCGGCGTCGATGACCTCGCCGACCGTGCGCTCAATCGCCTCGTGGCTGCGAACCGGATCGGCGGGCAGGACCGGGGCGTCGCCGTAGTCGAGGATCCGCAGCGCCGCGAAGGCGTCGATGCCGGCCTCCAGGTGGGGACCGGGAGGGCAGCTCGCTGCGCGGATCGCACGCGGCCCGAAGCGCGCGCCCGGTCGGTCGGAGACGAGGTCGTCGGTGGGCGCGCCCACGATCGCCACGTCGACGCCCTCCAGGTCGGCGGGGTCCTCCCCGTAGGGCGCGCCGCCGAAGCTCGGCAGCCCCGCGAAGTCGGGCTTCTCGCCGAACTCGCGCCAGCGCTCCAGCGGGTCGATCACCCGCCCAGTCTCCCAAACCTCGCCTTTGGCGGAAGGCCGCAAAATGCGACTTTCTGAGACATCGGCACAATGCCCTGAAGGTGAGACCGCCGCAACGGTCGAAAAAGGCGCGGATGGCCGATGCTGGGACGAAGCCGGGCGTGCGAGCGCTCGCCGTGACGGCGCTTGCCGTGATCCTCTGCGCCGTACCGGCGGCGACGGATGCTCGCGCATCCGACTTTCGTGGCGCTATGACACCCTCAAAGTCGGATGCGGTGCGCGCCGGGGCGCCGCTCGAGCCCCGCGGCAAGAGGGTCTTCTTCGGGATCTCGGACACCGGGGACCCGGCCGACTTCGGCGGCTTCAGTCAGCTGATGCGCAAGCACCCGGCCCTGATCCAGACCTTCCGCAGCTGGGGAGCGGACTTCCCCGAGTCGATCGAACGCTGGCAGGAGGCCAGGGCGCGGCCGATGCTCCACCTCACCACCGCCGACAGCAACGACGGTCACGAGCTGATCTCTCCGCGGGCGATCGCCAGGGGGCTCGGCGACGGCTACCTTATCCGCCTCAACAGGCTCTTCTGGGCGAAGAAGATGCGCGCCTACATACGCCCGCTCGGGGAGCCGAACCGCTGCCTCAACGTCTACGCCTCCTACGACTGCGCGGGCAAGCTGCGCAGCAAGGCCCACCGGCCCCGCTGGTACAAACGCGCCTTCCGCCGCATCTACGTGATCGTCCACGGCGGCGGCAAGCGGCGGCAGATCAACCGGCGGCTGCGGCGGGCCGGCCTTCCGCGGCTTCGCAGCAATCTCGGCGGCCTGCCCGAGGCGCCGGTGGCAGTCCTCTGGAGCACCCTGCCGGCCGGCTCCCCCACCGTCCCGCACAACCGGCCCAAGCACTTCTATCCCGGGCGCGACTACGTCGATTGGGTCGGCACCGACTTCTACTCCGACAATCAGGCCTGGAAGGCGCTGACCGGGCTCTACCGCCGCTTCGCCGGCAAGCCCTTCGCGCTGCCTGAGTGGGGCGTGAACGGCACGGACGACGCGCGCTTCGTCCGCCGTCTGCTCACCTGGGTGGACCGCCACCGCCGCTGCAAGATGCTCGTCTACTACCAGGACTTCGGCTCGGCCAGCGCCTACCGGATCCAGAACTACCCGGCCAGCCTCTCGGTGTTGCGGGGATGGCTCCACCATCCGCGCATCCCGCACTTCGCACCCGGGCACCCGAAGCCGCCGCCTCCGCCGATCGGGGGGCTGGCGCCCCGGGGTTAGCGCTTCGACTGCGCCTTCTGGGAGCGCTTCTTCCTGCTCGCCTTCTTCCTGGCCTGTTGCTTCCTGCTCGCCTTCTTGGCGGCCTGCTTCTTCCGCCGGGCCTTCTGGGCCCGCTTCCTGACGGCCGGGGCCATGCGTCGCTTCGCAACCGCCGCCCGGTACCTGTAGGGCTTCAGGGCCGTGATGCTCGAGTAGCCGGTCAGGTAGATGCGCCGGCCGTCGGAGATGACCGGGGTGTAGGTGCCATAGGGGTACGTGAAGACCCGCCGGCCGCTGCGCATCATGTAGCCGCTGGTGGTCTCGTTGGTGAACTCCGCGGCGTAGACGATCTCTCCGACCGCCGAGAGCGAGCCGACCACCTGGCCGCCGGCGGAGCGGCTCCAGCGCACGCCGCCGTCCCGGGCGTCGAGCGCGTAGACGTTTCCGTCGAAGGAGCCGATGTAGACGGTCGGCGGGCTGTGCTTGGTCGTCGCCACCGTGGGGCCGGAGTACGCGTAGCCGCCGGTCGAGTAGGTCCAGGCGAGGGTCCCGTCGTGGCGGTCGAAGCTGTACACCCGCGCGTCGTTGTTGCCGGCGTAGACCCGGCCGAAGGCGACGGCCGGGGTCGAGTAGAAGGCGCCGGAGGCGCCGAAGCCGGGGCCGAGCGAGCCGCTCTGCCACTTCAGCTCGCCGGTCTTGGCGTCGACCGCATTCATGTAGCCGCCGTAGTCGCCGACGTAGAGGGTGCCGCGCTGAAAGGCGGGCGCCGACTTGATCGCGCCGCCCAGCGTCGTCGACCAGCGGATGTTGCCGTTGACCGTGCTCATCGCGTACAGCTCTCCGCACTCGCAGCCGAAATAGACCGTGCGGCCGATCACCACCGGCGAGGACTCGGCGCGGCCGGGCAGCGGCCGTTTCCAGATCACCCGGCCGTTGCGGGCGTGGAGCTTGACGATGTGGCCCGGGACGAGATTGACGATGTAGAGGCGGTTGCGCGCGAAGGCGGGAGAGGAAGCGTTGAGGCGGCCGACACGGCGTTTCCAGAGCACCTTGCCGGTGTGGGCGTCGAGCGAGCGAACGAAGCCGCTGTTGTCGATGAAGTAGAGGCGGCCGCCGACGAAGATCGGCGGGAACTCGAGCAGGGGACGGCCCCGGTAGCGCCACAGTTTCCGGAAGGGGGGCCGCACCCCCTTCGCGGACAGATACCTGGTGCGGGCCCGGTTGAGCCCGAACATCGGCCAGTTCACCGTCCTGGCCTTCGGTTGCGGCGGCGGCTTCTTCGGTTTGACGAACGGCACCGCAGTGTTGTGCACGTCGGGCGGTCGCTTCAGCAGC
>DASUUD010000034.1:0-3099 GCA_036374255.1 Solirubrobacterales bacterium
ATCGCGAACCTCAACTCCACCCACCAGGTTGTCGTCGGGGGCGCCACCAAGCCGGTGGAGGAGGTGCTGGCCGTGATGACCGAGCGCGGCCATCAGGCGACCAGACTGCCGGTGAGTCACGCCTTCCACACCGAGATCGTCGCCCCCGCCGCCGAGCCGCTTCGCCAGATGTTGGGGCGGCTCCACATCTCGCCGCCCGAGATCCCGATCGTGGCGAACGTCGATGGCGAGTTCTATCCGATGGGGCCGGGGGTGGAGGGGCGCATCGTCGACATCCTCGGCCGTCAGATCGCCTCGCCGGTGCAGTTCATCAAGGGACTGCGGACCCTGTTCGAGGCGGGTACCCGGGTGTTCGTCGAGACCGGCCCGAAGCGCGTCCTCCAGAGTTTCGCCGCCGATGTTCTCGGCGACGACGAGGCGCTCAACCTGTTTGCGAATCACCCCAAGAACGGCGACCTGCCCTCGTTCAACCAGGCGCTGTGCGGGCTGTACGCGTCAGGCCTGGGAACCGGCAGGAGTGCGAGGGAGGCGGCTCCGCCTCAACCGCCCCCGGCGCCCGAGACACCGCCCACCCCGGCGGCCGGAGCGTCGGCGAGCGCTTCGACCCCGGAACCCGCTCCGAGCGCGTCGCGGCCGGGGGGCGAGGACGTCTACCTGCAGCTCGGCCACATGTTCGCCGAGTTCCTGGATCGTGGCCGCCAGCTCTGGGACAGCGGTGGCGGTGGTGGCCTCGCCGACACGGAGCCGGTCGCGATCACCGGTGCGGCGATCGGGATTCCGGGCACCGAGCGCGTCTTCGACGATGACAACCTTGCGCGCCTGCTCCACGGCGAGCAGCTGATCGACGTCATCCCGTCCCACCTGCGCGACGAGATTCTCGACAAGCGGATCACGCGGCTCGTCAAGCGCGACGACGGAACCGCCGAGTTCGAAACGATCGAGAGCCCGCACGACGTGATCAAGCTCGCGGCGCGCGCCGGCGGCTTCGACCTCACCGAGGAGTTCGGCGTCGACAGGGACAGGCTCGCGGCGCTCGGGCGCGACACACAGCTCGCGATGGCGGCGGGAATCGAGGCGCTGCGCGACGCCGGCATCCCTCTCGCCCTTCACTACAAGACGACCACCCGGGGCACCAAGCTGCCCGACCGCTGGGCGCTGCCGGAGGAGCTACGCGATGACACCGCGGTCATCTTCGCGTCGGCCTTCCCCGGGACGGATGAGCTCGCCGATGAGATGAATCGCTACTGGGTGGACCGCGGTCGTCGCGAGCGACTCCAGGAACTGGAGTCGCTGCACGCTCGGCTGGTCGAAGACGAGGGTGACCATTCGGCGGCGCTGCCGGAGATCGAGCGCCGCATCCACGACCTGCGCCTCGAGCTCGAGAGGGATCCGTACCGGTTCGACCGGCGCTTCCTCTTCCGGGTGCTGCCGATGGGTCACGCCCAGTTCGCGGAATTGATCGGCGCCCGCGGTCCGAATACGCAGGTCAATTCGGCCTGCGCCAGCACCACCCAGGCGGTCGCGGTCGCCGAGGATTGGATCAGAACCGGTCGCTGCCGCCGGGCTGTGATCGTGGCCGCCGACGACGTCACCTCGGCCGAGATGCTTCCCTGGATCGGCGCCGGCTTCCTCGCCTCGGGCGCCGCGGCGACCGACGAGGCGATTGAGGAGGCTGCGCTTCCCTTCGACCGGCGCCGCCACGGGATGCTGCTCGGGATGGGCGCCGCCGGGCTCGTGATCGAGAGCGCGAGCGCGGCCCGCGAGCGCGGGATCCAGCCGATCTGCGAGGTGCTCGGGATGGTGACCGCAAACAGCGCGTTCCACGGAACCCGACTCGACGTCGATCACATCGGCCGGGTGATGGAGGAGGTGGTGCGGCAGGCCGAGGCGCGCGGCGAGTCCCGAGACGAGATCGCTGGGGAGACCGTGTTCGTATCGCACGAGACCTATACGCCTGCCCGCGGTGGCAGTGCCGCGGCCGAGATCCAGGCGCTGCGCAAGGTCTTCGGCCGCGGCGCCGATCACATCGTGATCGCCAACACCAAGGGATTCACCGGCCATCCGATGGGCGTCGGGATCGAGGATGTCGTGGCGATCAAGGCGCTGGAGACGGGGATCGTGCCGCCGGTGCCGAACTTCGAGCAGGTTGATCCGGATCTTGGGGAGCTTCACCTGTCAAAGGGCGGCTCCTACCCCGTCCGATACGCGCTGCGCCTGGCGGCCGGCTTCGGCTCGCAGATCAGCATCATGCTGCTGCGCTGGACGCCGGTCGGCGACGGCCGCCGCCGAAATCCCGAGGAACTGGGATTCGACTACCGGGTCGCCGACCGGGAGGCCTGGTCGGCTTGGCTGAGCCGGATCAGCGGTCAGGATGACCCACAGCTCGAGGTGGAGAAACGCCGCCTCCGCGTGGTGGACCGCGGGCCGAGGGGCGCGCCGACGGCGCCAGCGGCGCCGTCGGCGCCCACCGTTCCGCTGGGCGCGCCTGAGGCGACTCCGCCGCCCGCTGCAGCCCCGCCCGAGCCCGTCGGGGCGCCGGCGCCTCCGGCACCAGCGGCACATTCCGAGCCGCCCCCGGCCGTCCCGCCGCCGGTCACCTTCGGGGCGCCTGCCCCGGCCGCGCCCGAGCCCTCGGCGGCGCCCTCCGAGGAGGAGATCACCGCCCGCATCCTCGAGGTCGTCGCAGAGCAGACCGGCTATCCGGCAGACATGCTCGACCCCGAGCTCGACCTGGAGGCCGATCTCGGCATCGACACCGTCAAGCAGGCCGAGGTGTTCGCGGCGATCCGCGAGGACTACGGGATCGAGCGCGACGACTCCTTGAAGCTGCGCGACTACCCGACCCTCAACCACGTGGTCGCGTTCGTCCGCGAGCGAGCGGGCGGCCCCGCGGCGCCGCCGGAGGGCGCCGGCGAGCCTGCGGCCGCCCCGGCCGCCGAGCCCGCTCCGGCCGAGCCCACCCCGGCCGCGCCCGAGCCCTCGGCGGCGCCCTCCGAGGAGGAGATCACCGCCCGCATCCTCGAGGTCGTCGCAGAGCAGACCGGCTATCCGGCAGACATGCTCGACCCCGAGCTCGACCTGGAGGCCGATCTCGGCATC
>DASUUD010000035.1:0-3169 GCA_036374255.1 Solirubrobacterales bacterium
GCCGAACCAGGTCTGGGCTCTGCCGGCGGCGTTCAGGCGCCCTACCATGAACGCGCGAGCGTCGAAGCGGCCTTCCCCGCCCAAGGAGCCGCCGACGATGACGCGGTTGCGCCTGTCGGTCGTGACCGCCCAAGACCAGCCACCGGGCCCTTCCGGGGGCGGCGCCGGGGGCCACGCGAGGCCGAGGCCGGGTTGGAAGTACTCGCCGAATTTTGGGTCGGGGCTGCCGTCGGGAAGCAGGCGCCGAACCAGTTGCAGGTTGCCGCTGCCCTCCGATTCGACTGCCGTCATCAGCATCACGATCCGGTCCTTGCGATCGACGGCGAGCGACGTCACGTTGAGGCCCGACGCCAGTCCGGGGAGATTGGGCCCGCTGGGGCGCACCGGGAAGCGAAGCGCGAGGCTGCCGCTTGGCGAGAGGATCGAGGCCACCGGGGCCCCGACAGGACCGGAATACCCTTCGAATCCGACGCAACGCGAATATTCGGGGTTGCTGGCGTAGACGATTCCCTTCCCGTTTGCGGTCAGCGTCGGCAGCCGAGGGTCTTCGAGGGGGTCGGTGAAGGTGCCGCTTCCGCCGCCGAAGCTCGGATCGGGGGCGCCGCTGGTGGTCAGTCTCGCGACCACAGTCGAGTTGAGGTAGACGGACGACTTGGTGTTGCAGAAGAACGGCGTCGGCGCCGAGACGAACCCGGTCAGCACCGGCCGGTTGCGCGAATCCACGACGAGCCCGGTCGCCTCCATCTGGCCGAGCTGGGCGCCTGCGAGGCCGCGTTTGCCGAAGCTGGCGTCGAGCTTGCCATTGGGCATGAAGCGGTAGACGCTGACGCGCGCGTTCCGCGAGCCGCCGGTCGCCCCCGTCGGCTTCCTCGTGCCGGCGACGAGCACGCGACCGCGCGAGTCGACCGCCACCCCGGCGATCAGGAAGCTCATCCCCGCCGGGGTCGGGATCACGGCGCGCCCGTTGCCGGCGAAGTAGCGGCGCGGGCGGGCGTTGGCGCGGTAGCGGAAGACGCGCCGATAGTTGGCGGCGACGAGTTCACTATCGGGGCCAGCCGCGCTCGCCATCCCGCCCCTGGCGGTCTTGATCACCAGCCGCCCGTTGCCGTCGAAGCTGCGATCGAGCGAGCCAGCGGCGGCGAGGCACGTCGCGGGGGGGAGTAGCGCCGCCGCCGCAACCGCGGCTAAGGCAGCAGCGGGACGCCGGTAGGCAACAAGACCACGCATCACTCCGTTGTGGTACCCGATCTTGGAGGGGCCATCCGGAGATAGCCACCGCTCTGGTGCGGGAAACCACGCCCGAGCGAGGAGCCAGACGCCGGTTTGGGTCGTCTCATGCCCCTTGAAAATAGATCAGGCGTCGCCACAAGAAGCTTTGGACCTGAAATTGGTCCCCGACTCCATCGAACTCCTTGAAATAGCTCAAATCGCTTCGCTCTTGCAGGCGAAATTTGGCTTGCTGAAGCGGTTTAAACGGCGCTCATAATCCGTTGGCCGAAGGTTCGAGTCCTTCCCGCCCCAACAGCAGTGCGATCTCCCGCTCCTCCTTCTCGCGCAAAAGGGAAGCGCGGCGCTTGGCGCATCAGGTCGGCGACCCCAGCCAGGGGTTCCATAGGATTGAGCCGTGCCGTTCACTCTCAGGAACCTCAAGGAGGATCTGGAGGACGTCGGGTCCAGGTTCGACGGCGCGCCGGACCTGGAGTTCCGCTTGGCGACCGTGGCGCTCGAGCTCGAGAATTCCGGCCTGGGCTACCAGTGCGTCCCGCCCGGCTATCGCTTTCCGTACGGCCACACGCACAAGAAGCAGGAGGAGGTCTATGTGGTCGTGCGCGGGAGCGGGCGGATGAAGCTCGACGACGAGATCGTCGAACTCAAGGAATGGGACGCGGTGCGCGTCCCGCCCGGTATGTGGCGAGGCTACGAGGCCGGGCCGGAGGGCCTCGAGATCCTCGTCATCGGCGCGCCCAATCTCGGCGAGACTCCGCGTGAAGACGTCGATGGCCAGCGCGACTGGTGGGCTGACTAGCGCCAGATACGGCTCCAGGCGAAGACGCGCCGGGCCTGATCGTCAAAGAAGATCCAGCGCGACCCGGCCGGGCTGGTTTTCGGCCGCCTGAGGCGATCGGTGGGGGAGAGACTGCCCCCTTCGTTCCTTGACTGGTCGTGACCATGCCCGAGTCAGGAGTTCATGCCGCCTCCCGGGAGTTGATCGAGGAGCTGATGGGTGCCGTCGTGGCGGTCGACTTCGTGCTTCGGACCTTGATGGATATGCCGGAGGATGTGCTGCCCGGCGAGAACAGGGTCGAAGCGATACGTGAGCTGTTGACCGCGAGCGCATGTCAAGAGGTGGAGACGGTCGGGGCGGAGGCCTGTCGGGCGGCGACCGCGCTAATCGGGAAGGTCATCGACCGGATTGCGGATGACGCCCACGCAACTGCCGAGTTGGCAGGAGCGGCCGGGCAGCAACCCTGCTGAGTGGGCCGGCGCAGCAGACGGCGTTCCGTAAGGAATCGCGGAAGCCTGGGGGTTGGAGTGCGCACCCAGTCGGAGCGCCAGCTTGGACGCGAGGTCTGACCAGGTTTCGGGGCGGCTCTGCGCGACCGCATTGGAGACCTCTACCGGGGCTTGGCCGAGGCTCTGTCGATGTGGCGATCGCGAGGCCCGGCTAATGTGCAATTCGCGATGGCGAAGATCGCGATCAACCCGCTGGGCCCACGGGAGTTCCAGGTGGAGGTGAGCGAGGGCGGGCTACGGACCACGCACCGTGTCACCGTGCCAGAGAGCCTGGGCGAGCGAATCGAGCTGCAGGCCGACGACCTCGAGCCCGTCGTCCGCGAGTCGTTTCGATTCCTGCTCGAGCGCGAGCCCGCGTCCTCGATCCTGTCGCGCTTCTCGCTGAGCGACATCACCCGCTACTTCCCGGAGTACCCGAGCGACCTCGCCCACCGGCTCCGATGAGCGGCGCGGCTCGGCACACGGACGAGCCGGCCGCGAAGCGGCAGCGGGAGCCTCGATGACTACCCAGGCGACGGTCGGTGGTGTGGTGATCGAGGTCGTAGAGGGCGACATCACGCGCCAGCCCGACGTCGACGCGGTGGTGAACGCGGCAAACGCGGAGCTCATGCCGGGCGGGGGCGTCGCCGGCGCGATTCCCCGTGCGGCGGGGCCT
>DASUUD010000036.1:0-19735 GCA_036374255.1 Solirubrobacterales bacterium
GGTCACCAGGCTCGGCAAACGGCTCTACGACGACGAGCTGAAGCTGGTCGAGGAAGATGAGGAGGGCAGGCGCCACTACGAGATCTACGGCTTCGAGCCCTCCTTCAAGGACGAAGCCGGAACCGATCTTTCCGCCGTTGCCCAGCAGCGCATCTCGGTGACGCCGATCCACTTCGACCTCACGGATCACGGCGGACTGGCCAGGCTGCGGCAGTGGGGCTTCGAGGAGATGCTGCCCTCGAAGGTATGAGGCACCACCCGCCCGCGGCGGACGCGAGAGCGAGCGAGCAAGATAGCCGGGGACGATGAGTGCGAGGGAGCGAAAGCAGGGCACGCGGGCGGAACCTGATTCGCGGGCGGCGGAGCTGCGGCGGGAGATCGAGTACCACAACCACCGCTATTACGTCCTCGACGATCCGGTCATCGACGACGACGCCTACGACGCTCTGCTCGATGAGTTGCGGGCGATCGAGGCAGAGCATCCCGAGCTGCGCACGCCCGACTCGCCGTCCCAGCGGGTGGGGGCGCCGCCGCTCGACCGCTTCGAGCAGGTCGAGCACGCCGAGCCGATGCTCTCGCTGGCCAACGCCCGCAACGAGGAGGAGCTGCGGGCATGGGAGAAGCGCATCCGCAACCACCTCAAGCGCCTCGACATAACGGCCGCGGAGTTCAGCTATACGACCGAGCCGAAGATCGACGGCCTGGCGATCTCGCTCACCTACGATGAGGGCGTCCTCGCCCGGGGCGCCACCCGCGGCGACGGCAGGATCGGGGAGGACGTGACCGCCAACCTCCGCACGATCGGAGCGATCCCGCTGCGGATCCCCGACGCGCCGCCGTTGGTCGAGGTGCGAGGCGAGATCTACCTGCCGATAGCCGACTTCAAAGCCCTAAACGAACGCCGCGCCGAGGCCGGCGAGAACACCTTCGCCAACCCCCGCAACGCCGCAGCCGGCGCGATCCGCCAGCTCGACCCGTCGATTGCCGCCCAGCGCCCCCTCTCGATCTGGTGCTACGGGCTGGGCGCCACGGGGGCCCTCGACGTCTCGACCCACAGCGAGGAGATCGAGTGGCTGCGCGAGCGCGGCTTCAAGGTCAACCCGGACACCGACCACCATCCCGGCGTCGACTCCGTGGTCGAGCGCTGCCGCTGGTGGGAGGAGCGGCGCGAAGAGCTCGACTACGAGATCGACGGGGTCGTGGTCAAGGTGGACGAGCGCGCGCTGTGGCGGGAGCTGGGGGTCGTCGGTCGCGAGCCCCGCTGGGCGATCGCCTGGAAGTTCGCCCCGACCACCGCCACCACGAAGCTCCGGAAGGTGGTCTGGAACGTCGGCCGCACCGGCCACCTCGTTCCCTTCGCGATGCTCGAGCCGGTCCACGTCGGCGGGGTCACGGTCTCGACCGCGACCCTCCACAACGAGGAGGACCTGGCCCGCAAGGACGTGCGGGTCGGGGACGAGGTCGTGGTGATGAGGGCGGGTGACGTGATCCCCCAGGTGGTCGCGCCGATGCTGCAGCGGCGCCCGAAGGGGACGCGCCGGGTCAAGCCCCCCGAGGAGTGCCCGGCCTGCGGGACGCCGACGGTCAAGCCCGAGGACTCGGTGTTCACGCAGTGCCCCAACAGGTCCGGCTGCCCCGGGCAGTCCTTCCAGCACGTGAAGCACTTCGTCAGCAAGGGGGCGATGGACATCGAGGGGCTGGGGGAAAAGCAGGCGCAGCGCTTCCTCGAAGAGGGCCTGATCGAGGATGTCGCCGACATCTACGAGCTGAGCGAAGAGCGTCTGGTCGCGCTGGAGGGGTTCGGCGAGCTCTCGGCCCGCAACCTGCTGGCCGCGATCGACGCCTCGCGGGAGCGGCCCTTCAAACGCGTCCTCTACGCGCTCGGCCTGCCCGGTGTCGGCTACGTCACCGCGGAGGCGCTGGCCGACCACTTCGGCTCGATCGACGCCCTGCACGCCGCCGACCCGGAGCGGATCGAGGAGGTGGAGGGCGTCGGCCCGATCATGGCGGTGCAGATCGCCGAGTCACTGGCCGACGAGCGCACCTGGGAGCTGATCGGCAAGCTTCGCGAAAAGGGGCTGCGGCTCGAGCAGGACCCCGCCGAACGGCGGGTCGAGGGAGGCCCGCTGAAAGGCAGGACCCTGGTCCTCACGGGGACCCTGCCGAGCCTCACGCGCGACGAGGCGGCGGCGTTGATCAAGTCCGCGGGCGGCAAGGTGGTCAACTCCGTCTCGCGCAACACCGATTACGTGGTCGCTGGGGACAACCCCGGCTCGAAGCTGGCCAAGGCCGAGCAGCTCGGCACCGAGGTCATCGACGAGGCGGGGCTGCGCTCACTGACAGGTCCTCAGTAGCCGGCGACCGCTGCGGCGATCCTGTCCTGGGCGAGGTGGGCACGGCCGAGGTCGCGAACGCTCGCCATCAGGATCGAGAAGATCAGGGTGCGCCCGCTGCGCGTGACGCAGTAGCCCGAGAGGGCGCTGACCCCGGTGAGGGTGCCGGTCTTGGCGCGGCAGCGGCCCTCCGCCGCGGTTCCGAGCATGCGATCGTCGACCGTCCCGTCCCGACCGGCGACGGCGAGCGAGTCGATGAACTCCTCGCCCGCCTCCTCGCCCCGCATCGACCGCAGGAACCGCGCGACCTCGGCGGGGCTGGCCCGGTTGGTCCGGGTCAGCCCGGAGCCATCGACGGCGTGCACTCGCGAGCCGTGGGCGCGGGCGAATCGCTCGACCACCTTCGCGCCCGCGGCCGTGGTCCCCGCCCCACCGAACCGCGCTCCGAGGAGCTTGAGCAGCATCTCCGCGTAGTAGTTGTTGGAGGGGACGTTGGTGGCGGCTGCGAGGCGAGCGATCGTCGGCGAGCGAACGACGGCGATCGGCTCTGCCTCACCGGGAGCCGTGCCCACCGCGACGCGCGGCCGCACGGCCACCCCCGCCCGACGCAGGGCGCGGGCGAGCTTGCGGGCGGCGAGCTTGGCCGGGTCGGAGGCGAAGCCACGGCCACTGGAGCTGCTGTAGCCGGAGTTGAAGGCGAGACCTGAGAGAGGGCCGATGTAGGGGCTGGTCGCGTAGCCGGAGTCGGCAACGCCCCGCAGGCGGTCGAAGATCGAGTCGTCCGCGTACAGCCGGCCGCGCACCGCGCGGACGCCGGCGGCGCGGATCTGCCGCCGCAAAGCGAACAGGTTCGTTCCGAGACCGCCGAGGAAGCGCCGGTAGAAGGCCGGCGTGCCGAGCGCCGGGTCGCCGCCGCCTACCAGGTATAGGCTGCCGTTGAGCACGCCTCTGCGGTCCAGACTGCCTGTGGCCAGCACCCGGGTCGGGATCCGGGTCCGGGGGCCCAGTCGGCGCAGCGCGGCCCCCGTCGTGAACAGCTTCATGTTCGAGGCCAGGGGCAGCCGCCTCGAGGCGGCGCGCCTGCAGAGGACGGCGCCGCTGCCGGCGTCCAGCATGAACAGGCCGCTCGCCTGGCCCCCGCCGCGCACCAGGCGCGCCTGCATCGCCCTGCAGCGCTCGCCGGTGCCCTCGGCGGCGGCCGGGGCCAACGTAAACCCGCACAGAGCGAGGACGGTCATCAGTATTGGAGAGGCCCGTCTCATCTGCTTGGGATAATCCCTGTTTATGGGCAAAGTTGTTGACATCGAGTCCCTGCCGACCCGGCGTCGTGGCCGCAAGCGCCCTTCGAAGACCGCGCTCGTACTCGGTGGCGGCGGCTTCACCGGGGGCGTCTACGAGATCGGTGCGCTGCGCGCCCTCGACCTGCTGGCGGTGAACAGCACGGTCAACAACTTCGACGTCTACGTCGGCACCAGCGCCGGCTCATTCGTCGCCGGAATGCTCGCCAACGGCGTCACCCCCGACGAGATGATGCAGGTGATCAACGAGCGGGTCCCCTCCGATCTCGACGATCTCGACCTCGACAAGGTCCTCAAGCCGAACTACTTCGGCTTCCTCCAGAAAGCGGCGATGCTGCCTCTCCGCACCGCCGAGCTGGTGCTCAACCTGGTGCGGATGGGCGAGTTCTCGGCGATCGACGTCGGGGTCGGCCTCGCCGAGGCGCTGCCGACCGGCCTCTACTCGGGGGAGGGGATAGCCGACTACGTCGAGGAGGTCCTCGGCGACGCCGGGCGGGTCAACGACTTCCGGCTGATCGAGCAGGAGCTCTACCTGACCGCGACCGATCTCGACACCTGCGAGCGGATCGTCTTCGGCGAGGACGGCTGGAGCGACGTGCCGATCTCCAAGGCGATCCAGTGCTCCACCTGCCTGCCGCTCGTCTACAAGCCGGTCGACCTCAAGGGGCGTCAGCTGATCGATGGCGGCGTTCGCTCGACGACCAACGTCGACATCGCCGTCGAGAAGGGGGCGAAGTTCATCATCGTCGTCAACCCCCTCGTCCCCTACATCAACGACTTCGAGAAGACGATCCCCACCGTCTTCGGCAACCGCGTGCGGCGAGTCTCCGACATGGGGCTGCCGGCGATCGCCAACCAGACCTTCCGGCTGCTCATGCACGCCCGGCTTCACCAGGCTGTCGAGCAGTGGCAGGAGCGCTATCCCGGTGTCGACATCATCCTGATCGAGCCCGAGCCGAACGACGAGCTGATGTTCGGGACGCCGATCATGGACTACTCGCGGCGCCTGCAGATCGGCCGGCACGGCTTCGAGTCGGTCACCGCCACTCTCGCCCAGGACTACGACCGCTACAAGGAGATCGCCGAGCGCCACGGCCTCGAGATCTCGGAGCGAAGGGTAGAGCGAGTGGTCGAGCGGATCTCCGAAGAGGAGCCCGAGCAGACGTCCGCCTGGCGCCGCGTCCTCGAGCAGACGACCTCGGCGCTGCTGCGGCAGTCGGGGCAGACCGCCTCGTAGCAAGCAACGTTAGAGGGAGGGCGTCGTAGCCTCTCCCGCTCGCTATCCCTTCGGGTAGCGCCGCTCGCGGGTAGAGGCCACGACACCCTCCCCCGTCGCCGCTCCGAGGCGTGCTCGGCCCGCAGCTCACCTCGCGGCGAAGGCGCGGTCCGCGAGGAGGGCCCCGGGTGCCTCTACCCGAGCGCGGCGCTACCGGCGAAGCCGGATAGCGCGAGGGAGAGGTACCCGGGCCCTCTCCCGCCACCACGCCTCACGGCGCGTAGAGCTTCTCGATCGCGCCCGCGTGCTTCTCGGCGACGACGGCGCGCTTCACCTTCAGAGTCGGCGTCAGCTCTCCGTCTGCCTGCGTGAGATCACGGGGGAGGATGGCGATCTTCTTGATCTGCTCGGCCCGGGCGAACTTCTTGTTGATCTCGTCGACATGGGCCTGCACCTCGTCGCGGACCTGGGAGTTCGAGGCGAGCTGCTCGAGATCCTCCGGCAGTTCGTGCTCCTTGGCGAAGGCGAGCGCTTCTTCGGGTTCGAGCGTGACCAGCGCCACCAGGTAGGGCTTGCGGTCGCCGACCACGACGCACTGGGAGACGAGGGGGTGCTGCTTGATCTCGCTCTCGAGGTTGGCGGGGGTGATGTTCTTGCCCCCGGCGGTGATGAGGATGTCCTTCTTGCGGCCGGTGATCTTGATGAAGCCGTCCTCGTCGACCGCGCCGAGGTCGCCGGTATGGAGCCAACCGTCGACGATGGTGTCGCGGGTCGCCTCCTCGTTCTTGTAATAGCCCTGGAAGACGTTGGGGCCCTTGACCAGGATCTCCCCGTCGTCGGCAATTTTGACGTTGCAGCCGGTGAAGGGCTTGCCGATGGTGCCGATTTTGAAGTCGTCGGGGGTGGAGATCGTCGCCGCGGTGGAGGTCTCAGTCATTCCCCAACCCTCGAGGACCAGGACGCCGGCGGCGTCGAAGAAATGCAGGATGTCCGGGTTGATAGGCGCGGCGCCGGAGACCGCGAGGCGCAGTTTGCCCCCGAACAGGGCGCGGATTTTCGAGAGCACTTTCTTGTCCGCGAACTCGTACTGCCTGCGCAGCAGGAACCCGGGCTCGCGGCCGGACCGCTCGACCTCGCGCATCCTTTTCCCGGTGCGAATCGCCCAGTTGAAGATCGCCTTCTTGATGCCGCCCTCTTTCTCGACCGAGCTGGTCGCGGTCGTGTAGATCTTCTCGAAGACGCGCGGCACCGAGGGAAAGTAGGTGGGCCTGACCTCCGCCAGGTTGGGGACGATCTTCAGCGGGTCGCGCTCCCAGTAGGCCAGGGTCGCGCCGAGATCGAAGCTGCCGAGCTGGATCAGCAGGGCGAAGGAGTGGGCCAGCGGAAGGTAGAGGTAGGTGACGTCTTCAGGCTCGATGACGCTTTTCTCGTTGACCATGTCGAGCATGGCCTTGTAGTTGCCGTGGGTGATGATGCAGCCCTTCGGCGGCCCGGTCGTGCCCGACGTGTAGATGAAGGTGCAGACGTCCTCGGGCTTCACCTCCCGCCAGTGCTTCTCCCACTCGGCGGGGTCCTTGTCCGCGCCCCGCGCCTCCAGCTCCTCGAAGGAGATCGCGTCCTCGCTCGAGCCCGTCATCCTCACCACGTGTTCGAGCAGCGGCAGCTGGTCGCGCACCTGGCGGATCTTCTCCAGCTGCTCGTCGTCCTCGACCACCACGACCCTCGAATCGGAGTTCTCCAGGACGTATCGGCACTCCTCGGGGGAGTTGGTCTGGTAGATGGGCACGACGACGGCGCCCAGCGAGAGCGCGGCGAAGTCGAAGTAGGTCCACTCGGGGCGGGTGTTGGCGAGGATCGCGACTTTCTCGTCCCTAACCACACCCAGCTCCGCGAGCCCCATGGCGAGCGCGCGGACGGTCTCGTGGACCTCGTCGAAGCCACGGGAGACCCAGCTTCCCCCCTCCTTGTAGCGGATCGCCGGGGTCGGACCGTATAGCTCAGCCGCACGCGGCAAGAGGTCCGCGAGGGTGGCTGAATTCGTGCCCCGCTCCTGCATGGGGCGGGAGTCTAGAGAACTCAGGCTGCCTGGGACCGGTGTTCTTGCTGCTTGGCGGTTGGGAAGTGCCGCAGGGAAGACTTGAAGAGCGATTTGTCGATGCGGCCGTGGAAGATCGGCACCCCCATCTCCACGCATTTGCCAATCACCTCCTGCCGTTTCATGTTGAGCTCATCGGCAAGCTCGGAGGGGGTGAGGTGATTGGCCACGGCATGGACCTCCCGCGTCGTTGAAATCGAGTAAAGGGATACTTACTCCGGCGGCCGGACGTGTCAACCAAAAGGCCGCAAGTTGCGGGAATCCAGGCGCTCGCGGGACGGGATAATGCAGCGATGTCGGAAGCCGCCGCCACCCCGATCCCTCGCCGTGGCCGACCCTTCGTGATCGTCGTCCTCCTGCTCGCCCTGCTGGCGCTCGGCTACGCGCTGGTCCAGATGGCCACGCGCGAGGCCGGCCGCGAATCGATCCGGATCTCCGGCGTCGAGCGTTCCCAGGCGACCTTCGGGGGGGTGCCCCAGGCGGGCGACCGGCTCGGCTCCGCCGACGCGCCGGTCTCGATTCAGGTCTTCGCCGACCTGCAGTGCTCCACCTGCCGCGACTCCTTCCTCGGCGCGATCCCGGGTCTGGTCGAGAGCCACGTCCGGCCGGGGGAGGTGAAGCTCCTGCTGCGCCACTACTCGGTCGCCAGGAACCCGCTGGAGCTCGGTTTCTTCGGCGCCGAGGCCGCCGCGGAGCAGGGATACGGCTGGCAGTACACCTATCTCTTCTTCCGCAATCAGACCGAGGCGGAGCGCTTCGGCGTCGGCGATCGCTTCCTCGAATCGGTGGCCGGCTCGATCGGCGAGCTCGACGTGGCCGAGTGGAACGACTACCTCGATCGCGAGGGCGGCACAGACGGCGCCATCGCCCGGCGCCTCGAGGGTTACGAGGAGCTCGGGAGGAGCCTCGGCATCCGCCTGGATGTTGGGACGGTCGTCAACGGTCCCGAGGGGACCCGGATGCTGCAGGACGGCCCTTCTCGGGCCGCCATCGAACGGGCGATCTCCGAAGTTGGCGGGCGGTCCTGAGCCCGGTCTGTCAAGAGTCCTCCGAGCTCCAGCCGCAGCTCGTGCAGTCCTTGGCGATGCGGAAGCCGATAATCGATTGCTGGGTGCCGCGCACCCTCTGAATCAGCGGTTTGCGAACCGGCACGAGGCTTCGCTTGCCGCATTGCGGGCAATCGTCGGGGTGTCGCTGCCAGACATGGCCGCAGGTCTGGCAGGCGATGAAGATCTCGCCGTCTCGGCGCTCGCCGCTCAGTCGCTCCCGTCTAGACTCACCGCAGCTGGGGCAGACGATCCGGATCATCGACGCTCCGCAAGTCTAGGTGGAGCCGATATGTATCAGAGACCCAAGATCAGGACGAGGGCCTCGTCCACAGCCCGAAGCTCGTCGGCACTGAGCCGTCCTGCTGAGCGCCCGAGCCGCTGAGGATCGACGACCGTGGTCTGCTCGACCAGGACGTGCGTCTCCTCACCGCCGAGCTCGATCGTCGGCCTGAAGGTGGCCGGTTGGGCGCGGGTGGAGGTGGGAGAGACCAGCGTCGTATTCAACGCCATCAGCTCGTCCGCCTGGACCACCACCGCGTAGCGGGCTCCGCGCTGCTCCCGGCCACGAGCGTCGCGTGGGGATGGCAGCCGTAAGACCTCGCCCCGGACCACCGCTCAGTCGAGTTCCGGGGCAAGTTCGGCCATCTGCTCGCGAACGGCTCGCATCTCGGCCCGATCAGTCTCGTCGGCCGCCAAGCGCTCGACCTCCGCGGCAAGGGCCGAACGCGCACGGCGTCGCGCTGCGGACTCCCGCAAAGCGGTGCGAACGGCCTCGGAATCGCTCATGGTGCCCCCCCGCACGATCCGGAGAGCGGCGGCGGCGGAGTCATCCAGGCGAACGTGCAGGGAACGAGACATCGACCAAGCGTAGCACGTATTGTGCTACGCGATATCGGGGCGCCCGGATTTGAACCGGGGACCTCACCGACCCGAACGGTGCGCGCTACCAGGCTGCGCCACGCCCCGAGAGAGCGGATTATCTCAGAGACGGTCTGCAGGACATTCGGCTCCCCGGGTCGCTACTTTGGGGCTCCCCGCTGTTCCCAGATATGCCCTTGAAACGCCTGCTCGCAACTGTCGCCACGGTGGTGGCGCTGCTGGCCGCCCCCGCCGCGGCGCAGGCCCCCGTTGCCGCGCAGGCCCGTGCGCCCGCGGGCTTCATCGGCATCTCCCCGCAGTCGGAGCCGACCGACTCCGACTACGAACTGATGGAGCAGGCGGGGCTGAGGAGCGTGCGGCTGCCGCTCTTCTGGCTCGGGGTGGAGCCGGTCAACCCGTTCTGGAGGCGCCCGAACTGGTCCGGATTCGATCAGGGCGTCGAGGTCGCCGCCAGACACGGGATGCGGGTGCTGCCCTTCGTCTGGGGCTCCCCGACCTGGGTCGCGCCAGAGGCTCTCACCGAGCCGGTGGACACCGTCCGGCAGCGCCGCGCCTGGACCTCCTTCCTGCGGCGGGCGGTGCGTCGCTACGGCCGCAATGGGGTCTTCTGGCGCCAGAACCCGGAACTTCCCCACCTGCCCATCCGTTCCTGGGAGATCTGGAACGAGCAGAACATCGTCACGTTCGGCAGGGCGGACCCGGAGCGCTTCGCCCGCCTGATCCAGATCTCCGGCCGAGTCCTGCGACGGTATCGACGGTATGACCCCGGTGCCAGGCTGATCCTCGGCGGGCTGTTCGGGCGGCCGCTTCAGGTGCCCCCCAACGTGCAGCCGGGGCAATTCATGGCGCGCCTCTACCAGGTGCGGGGGATCAAGCGCTGGTTCGATGGGATCGGGCTCCACCCCTATGTGGCCCAGGCCAGGGCGATGCGCGGCCAGATCCGCAACCTGCGCCGCGTGATGCGCCTCAATGGCGACGGAGGCACACCCCTCTACGTGACCGAGATGGGCTGGGGATCGAACGGCTTCGAGTCCCGCTGGGAGCGGGGGTTGCGCGGGCAGGCGCGCGAGCTGCACCAGGCCTTCGCGATGCTCACCAACAATCGCTACGCCTGGCGGATCGGCGGGGTCTGGTGGTTCTCCTGGGCCGACCAGCCGGGGTCACACTGCCAGTTCTGCGACTCGGCCGGGTTGCTGACGGTGGCGCGCGAGGCCAAGCCCTCCTGGTACGTCTTCAACCGCTGGACCGGTGGCGACGCCAGGGTCGTTCCCCGCGCCTCCTTCGGGCGCTGAGGGCCTGCGATTCGCCCGGCGACCGGTCGGGTAGGCCATTCCCAGGTTCGCCCAAGCGAGAAACGGAGGAACGATGGAGACCTCAGCGTCATCGCCCAGCAAGGGCATCTTCGACAGCGCCAACCTGGAGACCCGCGAGCACGTCGTCGAGCTGCTGCGCAAGGCCTACTGGATGGAGATCGAGACGGTCATGAGCTACATCGCGGCGTCCGTCAACCTGGACGGCGTCCGCGCGCAGGAGATCAAGGAGTCGCTCACAGAGGACATCGAGGAGGAGCTCGGGCATGCGAGGCGCTTCGCCGAGCGCATCAAGGAGCTCTACGGGGTCGTCCCCGGCTCCGAGGAATTCGCCGCCGAGCAGTCCTTCCTTCAGCCCCCGGAGGAGCAGACCGACATCGTCCACGTGATCCGCGGCGTGATCAAAGCCGAGACCGGGGCGATCGAGCACTACACGAGGATCGTCGAGGAGACCGACGGCGTCGATCCGGTCACTCAGGACATGGCGATCGACATCCTCCACGATGAGCAGGGCCACCGCCGCCTCTTCGAGGGCTTCCTGCGCGAGTACGAGTTCGAGGGGATCGCCTAGGCGGAGACCCTGCCGCCTAGCGGGGGCGGCAGGGACGGACCACGTTTCGGACCAGCCGCGTGCCGTCCGCGAAGCTGATGTCCCCGCGAGCGACGAAGCGTCCGCCGCGGCAGCGCGCGATCAGGTAGCTGCGCTTCTTCCCCTTGAACCGCCAGGTGCGGTGGATCTTCGCGTTGAAATCGGTCAGCGAGCCGGCTCCGCCCGTGATCGTGGGCACCCGGATCAGCACCCGCTTGCCGAAGCGGCGCTTGTTCGAGTTGGAGACGATCCCGCGGATCACGAACGCGGTCGGCGCCGGTACCGCGGCATAGACGTGCATCACGAGCGACGGCTGCCGGCCCTTGCGGGGGCCGTTGAAGATGAGCAGCGGGCCGGTCGCGGTGAAGGGTGCCTGTCCGGCGAACTGGATCTGGGCCTTGGTCTGGCCTCCGCCGACTCTCGCCTTGCCGCAAACGCGCTGGGCCGCCCGAGTCGTGCGCGCCTCCAGCTGCCCAGGCCTGCAGACCGGCAGGCCCCTGCTGAAGATCGTGCCGTTGCGGTCGAATTCCAGCAGCATCCTGCGCGCCGCCGGCGGGTGGCTGCCATCGACCGTGCGGATGTGGCCGTTGAGGCGCAGGGTGATCGGCGCCATGCGCTTTCTCGGCAGCTTCTTGGGCGAGACGTTGCCGCCCACGGTGAGCACCATGTTGCCCGCCCGTACGGTCTCAGCGGTCGCCGAGACTGCGAACGCCGCCACGGCAAGCGCTGCGATGGTCATTCCTACCAGGTACTTCTGCATACGAAGTCGTCCTTTCCCGAGGGCCCCTGCCCTCCGCGCTCTGCGGCTCTTTCTGTTGCTTCGCCTCTCTCTCTTGGATTCCCGATTTCCGCCGTCTCAACCCTCCTGGGGGAGGTTTGGCAACGCCGCCTGGCGGGCATCAGCCATGCAATGGAAAGAGAGCGAGTCGGAGGAGCCGCTGATGGCTGAGGAGCTGCGGGACAAGAGAATCGCCTTTCTGATGGCGAACGAGGGAGTCGAGGAGGTTGAGCTGGTCGAGCCGCTCGAAGCCCTGCGGGAGGCCGGCGCGGAGGCCGACCTTCTGGCCCCCGACGAGGGGGAGATACAGGCCTTCGACCACCTCGACAGGGGCAACGTCTTCACCGCTCAGGCGGCCGTCGGAGACGTGGAGGCGGCCGAGTACGACGCGCTGGTCCTTCCCGGAGGAGTGGCCAATCCCGACCAGCTGCGCACCAGCGCTGACGCGGTGCGATTCGTTCGGGAGTTCTTCGAGGCGGGCAAGCCGGTCGGCGTGATCTGTCACGGCCCCTGGACTCTGATCGAGGCGGACGTGGTGCGCGGTCGCACCCTCACCTCTTGGCCCAGCCTTCAGACCGACCTGCGCAACGCCGGCGCGGAGTGGGTGGACGAGGAGGTCCACGTCGACCAGGGCCTGGTCAGCAGCCGCAGGCCGGCGGACCTCGCGGCGTTCAACGCCAAGCTGATCGAGGAGTTCGCCGAGGGTGCACGAGGGCCAGCGCGCGGCCACGACCGGGGCCCGGAGCTGATCGCCGTGGAAAACGAACCGAGGAGCCACCGATGACATTTGCTGGAGCGATTCTTCTGATCGTCGTGGGGGCGATCCTCACCTTCGCCACCAACATCCGGGTCGAGGGAGTCAACCTCGACGTGGTCGGCTGGATCCTGATGATCGCCGGCGGCGCCGGCCTCGTCCTCGCCTTCTTCCAGGAGGCGATCTGGACCGAGCGGTCGCGCCGCCGCGAAGCCGCCGCCGAGGAGCGTCGAGAACTTCCCCCCCGCTACTGAGCGTCGCAGGCAACGACAACCGAAGGAGAAAGCATGCCAGTCGTGGAGGAGGCCGGCGAGATAACCGGCACCAAGGACAAGGACTACGACATCATCTGGTTCACAGAGGTCTGCCTCAGCAACGTGCTGCGCCTCGAGACCTACATCGAGGACGCAGAACGGGCGGGCGACTCCGAGTTGGTCGAGTTCTTCCGCCGTGCGCAGGAGACGAGCCGCAAAGGCGCCGAGCAGGGAAAGGAAATGCTGCGCAAGCGCCTTGCCGCATGAGCGCTGAGTGACGGCGTGTAGGAGATCGCGGCAGGGGTATCTGGGTCCCCATGTACTGGATTCCGCTCGCCCTGATCGTCCTGCTCGCCGTCATCGCGGTCGCCTGGTCCCCCGTCTTCGCGCTGATCATCGCCGTGCCGCTGTTCATCGGCTTCCTCGCCTACCGGGACATGCGCCCCCGCGCCGACGAGAGGATGGAGCCTCCGCGAGGCTCGGCCGGCAGGCACGAGGACGAGACCCCCAAGGGGGTCTGGGGGGAGCCACGCCCCTGACCGGATCCCCGGCCTAATCGGAGAGCCCCGCCCGGAGCGTCAGGGCGTTGCGGGGCGCGAAGCCGTTCCAGTCGTTGTTCAGGTAGGCGAACACCGGGCGCCTCGAGCGCCACGCTGCGATCCGCCGCCGCCACGTCTTCAGCTCGCGATCGGAGTAGTTGCCCCTCCGCCCGGAGGAGCCGTAATGCAGTCGCAGGTAGGCGATCGGGCCGACCGGGGACGCGGCCGGCAGCGGGCGTCGGCCGTCGTCCCCGAGGGCAAGGCTGACGTCGTGCCCTGCGAGCAGGTCGTAGACGTCGGCGGTGAACCAGCTCGGATGGCGAAACTCGAGGCAGTGCTGCGCGGCGGGGAGCTGGGACAGGGCGGCATCGAGGACCTCGTCGTCTCTTTCGAAGCGCTCAGGAAGCTGCCAGAGGACCGGGCCGAGCTTTCCCGCTTCGCGCAGCGGCTCTATGCGCTCCCAGAAGCGCCCTACGCCGGCCTCGATCTCGCGCATCCGTCGCATGTGGGTCAGGTAGCGGCTCGCCTTGACCGCGAAAAGGAAGCCGTCGGGAACCACCTCCGCCCATCCCCTCACCGTCTCCACGGCCTGCAGCCGGTAGAAGGTGGCGTTGACCTCGACCGTGTCGAACACCGAGGCGTAGTGCTCCAGCTGGCTGCGCGACGGCGTCCTCGGAGGATAGAAGACCCCTCGCCAGTGGCGATAGCTCCAGCCTGAGCAGCCGATCCGCACCTCGTGCACGTCCCTGGTTCTACCCGGGCATCGGTCGTGTCACCCTTTGAGGATGAGGTTCCGGCATCCGTGTGGACATCCCGGTGAATCGAGGCTACGGTCTTTTCGGCAATACGAGGAGAGGCGGAGGCTGGAGCCGGTGAGCTGGGTCCCGATAGCGGTTGAGTCGCTCGTCGCGCTCGCGGCGGTGGGATTGCTGCTGTTCGTCCTGGTGACTCGGGAGCGCAGGGTCAGGCGTCGCTTCCGGACACTGGCCGAGATCGCGGCCGTCTCCGATGCGGGCGAATCGCTGGAGGAGACCTTCGACGCGATCTGCGACATCCTCGTGCCGGAGCTCGCCGACTTCTGCATGATCGACGTGATCGAGGACGGGGACCCGAGGCGGGTCGCGGTGCGAGTCGGGCCGGGCGGCGACGAGCGGATCGAGCGGGGCCTTCGCGGGCGCCCCCCCTCGGTCCCGCTGCAGATGTTCGAGGCGCCCGACTCGGCGGCTCTCAAACCACGCTTCTTCGAGCGCATGACCGACGATGATCTGCGGGCGCTCGCGCACGACGAGAGCGACCTCAAGTTCCTGCAGAGCCTCGGCGTGCGCTCGGCCGTGACGGTGGCCCTGAACGCCCGCGGGCGGATCACCGGCACGCTGACGATGGGTGTCGCCTGGTCCGGGCGGCGATACGTGGAGGAGGACGCGCGCTTCGCCTGGATCCTCTCCGGCCGGGTTGCGCTCGCCCTCGACAACAGCGGCCTCTTCGCGGAGTTGGAGCGGGCTGAGCGGGCCCGGGCGGAAATCGGCGAAACCCTGCAGCGCGGCCTGCTGCCGCCGCCCCTGCCCCACATCGCCGGTTGGTCGATCGCCGCGATCTATCGACCGGCCGGAGTCGAGAACGAGGTCGGGGGCGATTTCTACGACGCCTTCCGCCTGCCGGGTGGCGGCTGGATGCTGGTGATCGGAGACGTCACCGGGCGCGGCGCCCGCGCCGCCTCGATTACCGCCGTCGCCCGCTACACGCTGCGCACCGCGGCCTCGCTCACGGCGGACCCGCTGCGCGCCCTCTCGACGCTCAACCGCGCCCTGCTCGCCCGCGGCGACTCGGCGCTCTGCAGCCTGGTCGCGCTGGCGATCAGCGACGATCCCACCCGGCCCGTGAGCCTGGCCGTCGCCGGTCATCCCCCGCCCCTTCTGGTGGGCGGCGAGGCCGTCGTCGAGGCGACCGAGGCCGGCCCGTTGCTCGGCGCCTTTGCCGATGCCGGGTGGTCGATCGCCGCCGTCACGGTCGAGCCCGGCCAGCAGCTGGTGATCGTCACCGATGGCGTCACCGAGGCGCATGGAGGGGACGACCGTTTCGGTGAGGCCCGCCTGCACTCCGTGTTGCGGGGCGCGCGCGGCCCGGGGCAGGTCGTGCAGCGACTCGAGAGCGCCCTGAGCTCCTTCACCGGGGGGACGCTCGACGATGACGTTGCCATCCTGGCGATCTCCCGCGCCGGGATCGAGGTCGGGACCCGACAGCTCGGCTCCCCCCGGCTGGCGGCTGTCTCCGGTCCCCAGGACAGCGATGAGTGAAGATCACGAGATCCTCGTCGAACGACTCTTCGAGGCGTTCAACCGCCGCGATGCGGCGGAAATCGCGGCGGTTTGCGACGAGGGGATGGAGTTCTATCCGGAGGCCACGGCGGAGGCGGTCGGGAGGAGCGCCCCCTACGTCGGCGGGGACGGACTTCGCGAATACATGGCGGACACGGCGCGCGTCTGGGAAGAGCTGCAGATCACCCCGGGTGACGTCGAGCAGCGCGGCGAGCGCCTGCTGGTTCGCGGCCGCGCCTACGCGCGCAGCCGTGAGCTGGGGATTCGCGACATCCCGGTCGCCTGGATCTGGCAGCTCCGCAACGGCCGCTTCATCCGCGGCCAGGTCTATCTCGACGCCGAGGAGGCGGCGGAGCATTTCTCAGCTGCGGTCGCGTAGGGGACGGCGGGCCGCGCTCATTCCGCCTCGGCGGAAGCGATGGCGGCCGCGCTGGGGCTGCGCCGCAGCGCCTCGAGCACTTCCTCCGCGAGTTGCGAGCCGCCGCCGGGGCGCAGCGGGGTCGCGCTGATCCTCAGCACGATGCCCTCGTCGTCGACCTCCTCGAGCGCGACGTGGGGTGCGTAGCGGGTGGGAACGGAGATCGTCTCGTGCAGGCGCTCCTCGACCCGACGGGGGCTCGCGTCCGAGGAGAAGCGGGCCCTGACGTCGATCCTGTCGGGCTCCCGAAGGGGCACGACGACCAGGTTGATGAGAACGCTGTTGGGCACGAGAAGCCGATCGGCCCCCCGGACGAGGGTCGTGTAGAAGAGCCCGAGCGAGCTGACCGTTCCTTCGATCGAGCCGGCGAGCATCCCCCCGACGAGTCGGACCCGTTCGCCGACCCGGAACGGCCGGGTGCTCTGCATCACGATGCCGGCGAAGATGCTGGCCAGGGATTGCTGGGCGGCGAGTCCGATCACGACCGCGGTGAGCGCGCCCCCGAGGGCGAGGGTGTTCGCCGTGACGCCGGCGATCCGCAGCGCGACGATCACAACCGCCACCATCGAGAGGAGCCGGATCACGAACCCGATCGTTCCCGCGCTGGCGGGGTCGAGGCGCCGGAAGAGGCGGGGGGAGATGCTCCGCACCAGCCAATGGGCCGCGATCGACCCCACGATTACCAGGACGACCACGGTGGCGGCACCCACCCAGGGCCCGTAGCCGGGGAGCAGCTCCTGGCGGCGACCGTAGACGAACAGCGTCGCGGCCAGCACGATCAGAGCGATCAGTAGGGCGACGAGCGTCCGCCGCGGCGTCCGCTGCTCCAGCTCCTCGCCGAGGCCGACAGCGTGCCAGGACTGGCTGCGGGTTTCGAACAGCTCACGGGGAAACCTCCGGCGGCGCGGCGTCGGCATGGCTGACAGCTACCCGCGACGGTTCTGAGTACGCCTTCAGCCGCGCAGCTCGGCCAGCGCGTCGCTGCGCTGCTCGTGCATCGAGATCGACGCTTCGAGGCCCGTGATCTTCAACAGCCGGCGCACCTGGTGGTTGATGCAGCAGACGACGAGGTGCCCGCTGCCCTCCCCGTCGGCATCGCGATCGAGCCGTTGCCAGGTTCGCACCACCAGGGCGATGCCGGTCGAGTCGATGAACTCGCAATCGGAGAGGTCGAGCATGACCTGTGCATCACGGTCGGAGAGCACCTCGTCGAGGCGTCGCTCCAGGTCGGGCGCGGTGTGCATGTCGAGCTCGCCGTGCACGGTGAAGGCGCGAACCCCGCCCTCCAACTCCTCGACCTGCACTTCGAACGGTGCCGGACTCACCGCCCGATCCTAGCGCAGGCCGGCGCCCCTCCAAGGTGCCTTGCGGACCCTGTTTGTCACCGCCCGTGAGGGGTAGCTGATTCGCCAAGAGCCGGGCGGTTATGCTCGGCTGCCGCGGGACTGCCCCAGCGGGGATTGCAAATGTCCGACAGCCCTAGGACCACCGAGAAGCCCACGGGGCTTCAGATGCTGCTCCCGGCCAAGGCCGAGAACGTCGCCGTGGTCAGGCACGCCCTGGCCGGGCTGGCCGAGAAGTCCGGCATGGACGAGCCGGGGATCGCAGATCTGAAGACGGTGGTGACCGAGGCCTGTATGAACGCCGTCGCCCACGCCTACCAGGGGGATCCCGGGCCGCTCATGGTCGAAGCGCTGCCCGATCCCGACGGGCTCACCGTCGTGGTCCGCGACGAAGGCAGCGGGATCAGGCCCAGGGCCGACGCGGAGGATCCCAGCCTGCGCCTCGGCCTCTCGCTGATCGCGGCGCTGTCGAGCAGCTTCGCCATCTCAGGCGGCCTCGACCGCGGCACCGAGGTGCTGATGCGTCTGCCCCTGCACGGCGGCGGCACCGACGGCGCCGGGGACCCGATCAAGATCAGGCCGATTCCGGCTCGGCGGACCGAGGTGAGCGCGGACCGCCCCGAGCTTCTCGGCCCCGTGCTGGCCCGGGTCGTGGGGGCGCTGGCCGCTCGCCGCGACCTTTCGGTGGACCGCGTCTCAGACGCGGTCCTGGTCACCGACGCGATCGCCGCCGCGGCGCCCTCCCGCTTCGCCGACGGCCGCGTGCGGCTCGGGTTCGAGGACGGCGGCGACGGGATCGAGCTGCTCCTCGGGCCGATGGACCCTGGAGCGGCCCAGGCTATCCGCGAGGAGCTGGAGGTCCCCGACGTCGGTGGCTCGCTGGAGGCGCTGGCGGACGAGCTGAGCGTCGATCAGTCCGACGACGGCGAGTACCTGATCATTCGTTTCGCTGCTGCTTGATCTGCTCGCGGATCCGCGCCAGGGCGCGCCGCAGGATCCGCGACACGTGCATCTGGGAGTGACCGATCCGCTCCGCGATCTGCGACTGGGTCAGGTCGTCGACGAAGCGCAGCCGCAGCACGAGGCGCTCGCGCTCGTCGAGGAAGGGGAGGGCTGAGTCGAGCGCGATCCTTCCCTCCACCAGGTCGAATCCCTCGTCCTCGCTGCCGATCCACTCGGCCGGGGCCGCCTCGTCCGGATCGTCGCTTCCAGCCGGGCGGTCGAGGGACAGCGGACGGCGGTTGTGGTTCGCCTCCAGCACCTCGAGCACGTCGGTCTGCTCCAGCTCGAGCCGCTCCGCGATCTCGCCGACGGAGGGCGAGCGCTGCAGCTCCTTGGTCAGCTCCGTGATGGCTTTGTCGACTTCCGCCATTCGATCGTGCAAGCCGCGCGGCACGCGCACGGTCCAGACGCGGTCACGGAAGTGGCGTTTCAGCTCGCCCAGGATGGTCGGGGAGGCGAAGGCGGTGAACGGGATCCCCCGCTTCGGATCGAAGCGATCGATCGCGTTGATCAGACCGAGGTTGGCGACCTGCAGGAGGTCGTCGAAGGACTCGCTGGCCCCCCGGTAGCGGAGCGCGAGGCGCTTCGCGAACGGCATGTTGCGCCGCACCAGCTCCTCGCGGATCGCCGGGTCGCGGTCGTGGGCGAATCGTCGCCACAGCTCGTCTTCGCCGACCAGTTGCCGGCTGGTGCTCCGGGTGGGTTCGCCGTCCTTTGGTTGCCGCTTTGCTGCCATCGGTCGCATTCGACGGTACCTGGATCGGGAACCGCCCCTGCGTTCAACGGCCGTGCAGCACTCCGTGAGCCCGATTCCAGGGATAGGGACGCCGTACCCGATCCGCCCGCCCGCAAACCCGCCCGCGCGTGTGGGAGCGCTGTCGGCGGGTACACGGGGGCCGCAGGAGGTTAGGCTCCCGCAGGCCTTCCAATCGATCGAGAGGAGAATTCAGATGGCTTTCTCGGTTCCCGACCTGCCCTATGCATACGACGCGCTGGAGCCCCACATAGACGAGGCGACGATGCGCGTCCACCACGACAAGCACCACCAGGCCTACGTCGACAAAGCGAACCAAGCGCTGGAGGGGACCGAGTGGGCCGACCGCGAGGTCGAGGAGGTGCTGCAGAACCTCTCCAGCCTGCCCGAGGACAAGCAGGCACCGGTCCGCAACAACGCCGGCGGCCACTACAACCACACCCTCTTCTGGCAGATGCTGAGCCCGGACGGCGGCGGCGAGCCGGGCGGTGACCTGGCCGAGGCGATCGGCGAGAAGTTCGGCTCCTTTGACTCCTTCAAGGAGGAGTTCAAAGCGGCCGGCCTCGCCCGCTTCGGCTCCGGCTGGGCCTGGCTGGTCAAGGACGACTCCGCCCTTGCCGTGGTCTCGACGCCCAACCAGGACTCGCCGATCTCCGACGGCAAGACGCCGCTGCTGGGCTGCGACGTCTGGGAGCACGCCTACTACCTCAAGTACCAGAACCGCCGGCCCGACTACCTGGCCGCGTGGTGGAACGTCGCCAACTGGGACGAGATCAACAAGCGCCTGTAGGGCGGACCGGGCTTGGGTC
>DASUUD010000037.1:0-8610 GCA_036374255.1 Solirubrobacterales bacterium
TTCCAGCCGTCGAGGATCGGCTTCGGGTCGATCCGCGGCGCACCCCGTCCCGCCGGCCGGATCGAGAAATTGATGTGGGGGTCGATTCCTTCGGCGGAGGCGCCGATCCGGCCGAGCACGGTGCCGGCGATCACCCTGGAGCCGACCCTCAGCGAACCGTCGGCGCTCAGCGCGGCGGTCTCGTCGACCCGCGCCTGCGTCCGCTCCCGCCGATTGGCCACCCTGCCGGGTAGCGCGAACAGGCGCGGGCGGATGTTCTGGCTGTCGACCGGCACCCGCTTCTCCTTGCCGGTCGGCATCACCACGGTCCGGCCCTCGCGGATGATCCGCCCCAGCTTCGCGTAGGTGTAGCGGTTCCCGTAGGCGTCGCGCAGCACCACGTAGCGGCCCAGCCGCTCCGAACTGCCCATCTTCACGATCACGCCGTCGTTGACGGCGACGACCGGCGAGCCCTCGGCGGCGAAGATGTTGATTCCGCGACGGGTCGGCGAGGAGGAGATGACGGCGGCGGCGTTCCCGTAGCCGTCGCGCTCCCGCGGTGTGGCCTTGCGCAGCGCCTCGCGGGTGGAGATGTCGTCGGCGTAGCGGGCGTCGGCGGCGACCGGGAAGTGAGCGCCCTCGGTCAGCCCGGTGAGCGACCCGACCAGGTCGGCGGGAAGCTTGCCGTAGGCCCGCGCATAGAGGAGCACCTCCTCCACGTACCAGTCGGCGTGGTTGTAGGCGAAGATCGCGTCGTAGAGGTCCTCGGTGCCGCCCGCGACCTTCAGGTAGCGGGCCGCTGCGCAGATCGCGTCAACCGGGTTGTAGGGGTCTTTGCGCCCGTCGCCGTTGGCGTCGACCCCGTACATCTCCCAGCTCGAGGGCAGGAACTGCATCCAGCCCATCGCCCCGGCGCTGGAGATGTTGAGGTTGGTGCCGAAGGCGGTCTCGATTTTGTTGATCGAGGCGAGGATCTCCCAGGGGATCCCGTACTGGGTCCCGCAGGCCTGGTAGATCGGCAGCAGGAAGGGAGGGATCTCGAAGGAGTCGATGACGAAGTTGGGGACCCCGATCGGCGCCGGGCCGAAGGGCGCGAACGTCGTCGTCGGGTTGGCGGCGGTGGGGGAGCCGCCCTCGTCGAAGGCGGCCGAGCCGCCGTCCGGCCCCTGCGGCGCCGGCTGGACACCGGCAGTGGCCGGGGGCGCGGCGATCGCTCCGCCCCGGCTGATCCCGCGGCTCCGGCGGGTGCCGCCGAGATCCTGGTTGCGGGTGACGCCGCGGGGGCGCGCGTCGGCGGCATCAAGGCTCGACCCGGACTCGAGCTTCGCGGGGGAGGTCGATTCGCTCCCCTCGGTCGTGGCTTCGGGTTCCGGTGCGGGGGAGGGTTCTGGCGCCTCATCCGGATCGGCCGGATCCGTGCAGTCGGGGTCCTCTTCGTCCGCGAGGCCGTCGCCATCGTCGTCGGCTCCGTTTGCGCAGGCGGGGACCTGATCGGTGAGACCGGGCCCGGAGGTGGGTGGATCTGCCGCGCCGTTGCCCTCCAGGCCGGGTTCGGCGCCGGCGATGCCGACTCCGAGCGCCGTCACGGCGGCGAAGCCCGCCAGGGCCAGGATCAGTGCGAGCTTTTCTCTCATTCAGCGGCGCCTCGATAAACGGTTCAGCAGACCATCCGTACCCGCGATGCCGTCTCTCCCCACGTAGAAAGGCCCGACCACGCTACTTGCTTGTGGGGAGGCGTGCAACGGGTCCCGGTGGCCCCCAACATGGCCTTAATCATGCTGCCTCCCGCATGAGCGCGGAGCGAGCAGGCGAGCATCTCTGTTTCTGCGCGCCGCGAGCGAAGCGCGAGGCTTGTCGTGCATGCGGTGCAGGAGGATCTCAGCCGAACCGGATGCGCGGTTAAGCTGCTGTCAATGACACCCGAGGAGGAGGATTTCGAGGGCCTGAGGGCGCGCAGCGAGCAGGCGATCGGCGAGCTCGCCCAGGCCCTGCTCGACAGCCAGCTGCTGGAGAACGCGCTGGCGGCTGCCTTCGGCGCCCGCGAGAAGGCCCTGGAGGCGCAGCACGCGGCGATGGCCGCGCTGAACCTGCCATCCGCAGGCGACGTCGAGCGCCTCGAGCGGCGGATCAGGTCGGTCTCTCGGCGCCTCGAGGAGGTCGAGGACCAACTCGACGCGCTCGGCCGCGAGATCGGCGAGCTGAGGCGCGAGTCGAGCGCCGCGGCGAGCGCCCGAAAAGCTCAACCCTAACCCTAGACTCTAGGGTGAGAGCACGCGAGCTGCCGCTTCCCCGGCCCGCTTCGCCTCCACCTCCAGGGCCTCGTCGGAGAGGCGGCCCCCCTCGCCGCTGATCTCGGTGATGATCAGCACCGCGGCGGCCGCGATCCCGAGCTGTCTCGCCCTGGCGAGCACCGCCACCGTCTGCATGTCGGCGGCCTCGATCCCGGGTTCCGTCACCACCTCGACAGGCATCGCGTCGAAGCTGCCGACGCGCGCCTCGCGAGCCGCGCCCGCCAGCTCTCTGCGCAGCCCGTCCAGCAGGTCGGGGTCGGGCGCCAGGGCTTCGCCGGGCTCGACCCCGAAGGCCGCGGCGCTGCCGCCGTGTGCAACGGCCTCGGAGGCGATCAGGATCTCGGCAGCGCGGGTGGTGTCCCCGAGGCCCTCGCAGGTCCCCACCCGCACGGCCCGGTGCACCCCGAGCTGCGCCAGGTCCGCGAGCACCGCGGCGGCGCTCGGCCCGCCGATCCCGGTCGCCTGGATCGTCAGATCGTCGCCGGCTGGAGTCTCGCCCGTGTAGCCCCAGAGTCCGCGGGCGTGGTTGCTCATTTTCGGGCGCTCGAGCAGCTCCTGGGCGAGCATCAGCGCGCGCCCGGGATCGCCGACCAGGATCGCCTGGGCGGCGACCGGAGCTGTGGGCCGGAGTCGTGACGGCATCGTCGCGAGGCTATAGGCACGGGGTCCGCCAATCGTGAGAGACGCGCCCTCCGGATTTCCTCCAACCGTCCAAACACGGCCCTCTCCGCCGTCCATACCTTGGGACGCAATCGCAACCGCGACCGCCGCGGCCGCGTGCTCGGCGGGCTAGGAGGATGGTTTGAGATGAGAAAGAGGATTGGCCTCGCGGCCGCCCTGGCGGCGATCGTCTCCCTGGCGCTGCCGGGGGTGGCGTTCGCCCAGGTGGCCGAGCTGGAGACAACCGTCGCCGACAAGGCGATCGAGCTGGACATGGTCTGGGTCGCCGTTGCGACCGCCCTGGTCTTCCTGATGCAGGCCGGGTTCATGTTCCTGGAGATCGGCTTCTCGCGTCAGAAGAACGCCGGCACGGGCGTCGCCAAGGTGCTCGTCAACCTGGCGCTGGTCACCATCGCCTGGTGGGCGATCGGCTACGGCATCAACGGCCCGGGCAACGACTTCTTCGGGACCAGCGGCTTCTTCTTTCACTTCGATCAGACGATCGGCAGCGGCGAGGAAGCGTTCAACGTCGCGGGGACCGACGCGATGCTGATGCTCTACGGGCTCGCCTTCTGCGCGGTCTCCCTGGCGATCGTCTGGGGCACGACCCTGGAGCGGATCAGGTTCGGCGCCTATGTCATCTACGCGGTGGTCTTCGGTGCGGTGATCTACCCGCTGGTCGCGCACGCGGTCTGGGGCGGCGGCCTCCTCTCCGACGTCGGCGGCAAGCCGGTGATGGACTTCGCCGGCTCCTCGGTCGTCCACCTGACCGGCGCGGTCGGCGCCCTGGCGGCCCTGCTGCTGCTCGGCCCGCGCAAGGGGAAGTACGACGCGAACGGCAAACCGCGCGTGATTCCGGGCCACTCGATGCCGCTGGTCGGCCTCGGCGTGATCATCCTCTGGATCGGCTGGTTCGGCTTCAACGGAGGCTCGACCTTCGAAACCGCCGGCTCGTTCTTCGGCGAGGTGATGCTCAACACCCAGCTCGCCGCCGCCGCAGGGGTGATCGGCGCCTCGCTGGCGGTCTGGCTGAAGAGCCGCACGCTCGACGTCGGCATGGCGGGCAATGGGGCGATCGCCGGCCTGGTGGGCGTCACCGCCCCCTCGGGCTTCGTCGAGTACTGGGCAGCGCCGATCATCGGCTTCATCGCGGGCCTGATCGTGGTCTACGCCGTGCTGGCGATCGAGAGGCTCCTCGACGACCCGGTCGGCGCCCTCTCGGCGCACGGCCTGGCCGGGATCTGGGGCACGCTCGCGGTCGGCATCTTCGGCTCCGAGCGGTTGGTCGCCGAAGGCGCGTCCCCGGGCATCTGGTATGCGGTGCTCGGCGACGTCCCCTTCAGCACCGCGTTCGGCCAGTTCGCCGTCCAGGGCCTGGCCGTCCTGTTCACCTTCGTCGTCGTCTTCGCGATCTCCTTCGCGACCTTCGCGATGATCAGGGCGACGATCGGACTGCGGGTCTCCGACGAGGAGGAGGAAGCCGGGCTGGACATCAGCTCGCACGGGATGTACGGATACCCGGAGCAGTTCATCCCGCAGCCGGAGTACTCCACCGGCCTGCCGGCAACCATGGACGGTAGGGCTGCGATCCCAGCGGCCGCCCCCGCCCAGATGACCGCGACCGAGTCGCGATAGGAGGAGTGAGCGCATGAAGAAGATAGAGGCGTTCATCCGCCACGAGGCGTTCGAGCCGATCCGGGCCGAGCTGCTCGACAGGGGATTCCCGTCCCTGTCGATCGTCGAGGCCAAGGGCTCGGGCCGCCAGAAGGGGATAGTCGAGCAGTACCGCGGCTCGACCCTGACCGTCAACGTCCGGCCGAAGCTGAAGCTGGAGGTTGTGGTCGAGGACAAGGACAAGCCGCTGGTGGTCGAGACGATCCTCAAGCACGCCCGCACGGGCGAGGTGGGCGACGGCAAGATCTTCGTCCTGCCGGTCGAGGAGGCGATCAGGATCCGAACCGGTGAGGCCGGGGAGGAGGTCCTCCAGGCCCACTCCGAGGAGGAGATCCCCGCCTAGGGCGGTGGCGAAAGACGACGAGACGTGGACGGGGCGGCATTGCCGCCCCGTCCGCATTTAAGTTGGTCCGACGTGCCCGACCAGCGCATCTCCCTCAGTGAGGCCTCGCGCCGCTCCGGCGTCTCGACCAGCACGCTGAAACGGTGGGCGGAGGAAAAGATCGTGCCGGTGCGACGGGGCCGCTGGACGGCGGCCGCCGCGGCCCAGGCGCGGGTGGTGGCGCGGATGCGCGAGCGAGGGCACTCGCTGGAGGAGCTGAAGAAGGCGGGCCGCGAGGGCCGCCTCGCCTTCGGCTTCGCAGAAGAGCTCTTCCCGAAACCAGGCGACACGGTCACTGTCGAGGAGGTCGCCGAGGAGACCGGCCTCGAGCCGGAGCTGATCGAGCGCATCCTGGTCATCCTCGGCACTCCGCTGGGCCGCGAGCGGGTGCTCAACTCCGAGGACGTGAAGGCGATGCGCCACTGCGCCCGCGTGCTCGCCGCCGGCTTCCCCCTGGTCGCCTTCCTGCAGCTGGTCCGTGTCTACGTGCAGTCCCTGCGCCGCATCGCAGACGCCGAGGTCCGCCTTTTCCACCTCTACGTGCACGAACCGCTGATCCGCGACGCGGTCCCCGAGCTGGAGATGGCCGAGGAGATGGGCGAGCTGGCCGCCGACATCCTCCCCCTGGCGGGGCCGCTCACCGAATATCTGCACAACCGCTACCTCAGCTTCTTCCTCGAGCAGGACGTGGTCGGCCACATGGAGACCGAGCTGGCGGGCACCGGTTCGCAGGTCCACCACGTGCCGGTCACGCTCTGCTTCATCGACCTCACCGGCTTCACCCGCTACACCGAGGAAGAAGGGGACCTGGAGGCGCTCGACGTGGTCGAGAGGTTCGTCGAAAACGTGGAGGCGACGCTGCCGCCGGAGGCGACGCTGGTGAAGACGATCGGCGACGAGGTGATGGTGGTCTCGCCCGAACCCGCCACCCTGACCGAATGGGCGGTGGACCTGCTGGCCCGCTTCCCGGAGCGCCCCCAGCCTCGTGTCGGCATCCACTACGCACAGGCGGTGTACCGCGATGGCGACTACTTCGGCACCCACGTCAACCTGGCGCACCGGGTCGTCGGCAGCGCCCAGGCCGGAGAGGTGCTGGTAACCGACACGGTCGCCGAGCTGCTCGGCAACCGCGGGCTCAGCTGCGAAGCGATCGGCGAGGTGAAGCTGAAAGGCTTCCCGGAGCCGACCCCGCTCTGCGTCGTTCGCGCAGCGACCGCCTAGCGAGGACAATCTCCCATATGGACAGCGACCGCATGCTCGAGCAGGTGCGGGAGGCTGGCCTGTTGCCGCCGGGGACGCCGCTCGTGGCGATGCTCTCGGGCGGACGGGACTCGGTCTGCCTGCTCGACCTCGCCGTGCGCCTGCTCGGCGCCGAGCGGGTGACCGCGCTCCACGTCAACTACGGCCTGCGCGACGACGCCGGCGAGGACGAGCGCCACTGCGAAGGGCTCTGCGAGCGGCTTGGGGTGCGCCTCGAGATCGAGCGGCCGCGCCGCCCGGAGGGGCCGGGCAACCTGCAGGCCTGGGCGCGGGACGTCCGCTACGCCGCCGCGGCCCGGCTGGCCCTAGCCGACGACGCCCTGGTCGCCACCGGTCACACCGCCGACGACCAGGTGGAGACGATCCTCTACCGGCTCGCCTCCTCGCCCAGCCGCCGGGCGCTGCTCGGGATGCGGCCCAAGGACGGCAGGCTGGTGCGGCCGCTGCTCTCCTTCAGCCGGGCGGAGACGACGGCCTACTGCGAGGAGCGCGGCCTCGCCTGGCGCGACGACCCGACCAACGAGGAGAGCTCCTACGCGCGCAACCGGGTTCGGCACGGGCTGGCCCGCGCCCTGGCGGAGGTCCATCCCGCCGCGGCGCAGAACGTGCTGCGCACCGCGGAGCTGCTGCGCGACGAGGCCGCGGTCCTCGACGAGCTGGTCGACTCCGAGCTGGGCGGCGACGGCACCGGGAACACCATCGAGCTGGATCGCCTCGCCGAGCTGCCCTCCGCCCTGCGGCGCCTCGTCGTCCAGCAGCTCGCCGACCGCGCCGCGGGCCGCCCCGTGCCGGGCGCCGCCAACCACGCCGACGAGGTCGCCGCCCTGCGCCGCACCGGCACCGCCATGCTCGACCTCGGCGGCGGGGTGCGCGCCGTCGCCGAGCGCGGCGTCCTTCGCGCCGAGCGTTGAGCGCGGAGCGAAGGGGCATCCCTCCGAGTCCGAGTGCAGCGAGCGTCCATCTCTGACCCTCCGCGAGCGGAACGAGGCGAGGTTCGTTGAATTCTGATTCTCTGCGTCCAGTGAAGCGCGAAATTGGTGCAACGAGCGACCCGGCGATCGGCGAGACCCTCGTCTCGGCTGAGGACCTGCAGCGGCGTGTCGCCGAGCTCGGGGCCCAGATCAGCGACGACTACGACGGCCGCGACCTGGTCCTGGTCGGCGTGCTGAAGGGGGCGATCATCTTCCTCGCCGACCTGATGCGCACGATCTCGGTCCCCTGCGAGATCGACTTCATGGCGGTCTCCAGCTACGGCTCCCAGACCGACTCCTCGGGCGTGGTGAGGATCCTCAAGGACCTCGACTCGCCGATCGAGGGCCGCCACGTGCTGATCGTCGAGGACATCATCGACTCCGGCCTCACCCTGCAGTACCTGATGCGCAACCTCAACGCACGGGACCCGGCCTCGCTGGAGGCGTGCGCCCTGCTCACCAAGCCCGACCGCCTCCGGGTCGACCTCGCGCCCCGCTACGTCGGCTTCGAGATCCCCGACCGCTTTGCGATCGGCTACGGGCTCGATCACGCACAGCGCTTCCGCAACCTGAACTACGTCGCCGCCCTGAACGAATAGGCCAAGAAAACCGACCAGGGCCAAAAACCGCCCTGGTACGCTGATTTTTGACCCGTGAGGCGTTTTTTCAAAAGCGCGGCTTTTCCGATCCTGCTCGTGGTGATCCTGGCCTTCGTGGCCTCGAAAGTGATCAATCCCGGGCCGAAGACGGAGGCCCCCTCCTACAACGAGCTGGTCACCCCCAAAACCGGCCTGATCGCCCGTGGCCAGATCGAGGAGGTGACGATCAACACCAAGGACAACACGCTCGACGTCAAGGAAAGGGGCGAGGACGGGAACAGCTTCTCGACCGGCTATCCGCCCAACACCGAGGAATCCCTCGTCGCGCTGCTCGACAGCAACAACGTCAAGACCGAGGTCGAGGGGCAGGGTGAGAACGGCCTGCTCAATGCGCTCATCTACATCCTGCCCTTCATCCTCTTCTTCGGCCTCTGGATCTTCCTCATCAACCAGATGCAGGGCGGCGGCTCCAGGGTCATGAACTTCGGCAAATCGAAAGCGAAGCGGATGTCGGTGGACGCTCCCAAGATCACCTTCCGCGACGTGGCCGGGGTCGACGAGGCGGTGCAGGAGCTGCACGAGATCAAGGAGTTCCTCGAGAACCCGAAGAAGTTCCAGGCCCTGGGGGCGCGGATCCCCAAGGGCGTCCTCCTCTACGGGCCGCCCGGCACGGGCAAGACCCTGCTGGCGCGGGCCGTCGCCGGCGAGGCCGGCGTCCCCTTCTTCTCGATCTCCGGCTCGGACTTCGTCGAGATGTTCGTCGGCGTCGGCGCCAGCCGGGTCAGGGACCTCTT